>JANYCV010000025.1 GCA_025360145.1 Acidobacteriaceae bacterium | reverse complement strand
CGCAGCCAGTCCGCCATAAATTCCTGCCCGCCCACCGCAGCCATCACACGGCCCGTCACTGCCATCAAATCGCGTCGAGTCATGCGGCGATTCTACCATTGCGAAAAGACCGCCCGGCAGGTTATTGCGGAGCGTCGGCTTCTTCCAGTGAAGGATAAATCACCTTGCCGCCACTCAACCTTGCCCAGGGCGTAAGTTTGTGAGGATAGTGTTTGCCGGCTCCCATAATATGCTCAATCTGAAAGCCCCTAACCGACAAGGCGTCGGCGATCAATGATCGATGGCAACGCCATGGCACCGCTTCCGCGCACATCAGCGTTGCCGTTTCAACATCAGGCAGCGTGAGCAACTCATTCAATCCGGCCTCGAATTCCGGAGTCTGCATGTAATCGGCGTACCCGCGAAAGCTTAAATTCCGCCAGCCGGTGTTGAGCGAATCAGGACGCGGACGGCGCAATCCCCCCAACGCCTGCAACCAGACGTATCCGATCCCAGACGCTTCCAGCGTGAGCGGCAGTACATCGCGGTTGAACTGCGGGTTGTGACGGGACCGGGGCACCGTACGCACATCGACAATACATGTGCCCCCATGGCTCAAAATGATATCGACGAACTCTTGGATGGGACGAGTGGAATGGCCGATCGTAAACACTATTCATGGTCGCACTACCATCGATGATCCGGTGCTGCGCCAGCCGGGCTCGTTCCCAAGCGAGCCTATTCGTCAATGACGCCGATCGTGACGACATAGGCTACTTGTCATGCCTAGCCGTCGAACCACCTATCGCCGGAGTCGAACAGCCAGGCGAAATCTGCGCTTTCAGCCCGCCATCCTCAATTAGATCGGCGTCCCGCCGCCGGGCCCTTCAACAGCATTCGTTGGCGATAGTGAAGCGTCCGTCCCTCCGCCTCCAGAAAAATCTCAACCTGCTTCAACTTATTGGAATCGTGCCATTCCACATCCGCCGTCTGCTGTGTGACGATCGCACCCATCATCGTGGCAATAGCGGCCGGAATGTCTCCCACTGCATGGCAAAACTCGGCCTCGCCGCCCGATGCCGCAGCCAGATCCAGCAGCCCCGTTTGATAGGCGGCCGCCAGCCGGTCGTTCTGGTAACGCAGGTGCACGATAAAGATCGGTGCCAGTGCGCCCGCAATTTCATTCTTTACCCGCTGAATCTGCTCATTCACCAGACCTTCTGGAAACCGCCTGCTCATATCGTTTGCATCGCTGGAATTCACCACCGGATTGGTGTAGTCCTCGCGATAGTTTCCAATCGAACTGTCCGTTACATAAAGAATAGCCAGACGAACACGCGTCTTCGCGAGAATGGAATCAGTCAGCCGCGCTGCCGGTTCGAACGCATCCAGCAGACCGGCTCGCCCGCTGATCGTAAGTCCGCCGATGATCTCACCCAGCTTCTCCCTGCTGGTTCCCGGATCGGCAAGCACTCGCAACCCATCCTGCGCACGAAGCAACCCCACCGCCGTATTCGGCGGAAGCGCCCCCAACTCGGCAATCAATGCCGCCCGTGCCGGATCTACCAACGACAAATCGCCCGCAAGATCCAACACCACCAGCAGCACCAGATCATCGGACGGGGAACTCAACCGCAGCAGTTTGGCGTCCGTTCCATTCAGCGTAACTTTCAGATCCGCACGCGTCACCGGATCGCCAGCCGAGCGCCAGAACGATACACGCAACGGCGCACGCTCCTGCTTCACCGCCGGCTCCGCACTCAGGCTAAGCGCCATCGCAAAAATAGCAAGGAAGCGTATCAAAAGCTGAACCTCATTCCAATCTGCATCACGCGGCCGCCGCGCGAACCGATGATCCGGCCGGCATTGACATTCGGCGCCGAGGCCGGACCAATCATCGTATCCGGGTCGTTCCAATTGGCATGATTGATGAAATTCAGTCCCACCAGGCTCAACTCCAAGCTCTGCTCCGGTCCAATCGCCATCCGCTTATTCACACTGACGTCGTGATTTTGATTCCCAGGCATCCGCAGCGAAGGATGCGTGCGCGATGCGTCCCCCACCGTGAAATCGGCCGGTTGCGAGAATGCCGCTGGATTAAACCATTGCTCCGGGCCCGGATTCGAAACATGTGGATCCACACCGGGAACCACGTTCACATTCAAGGCATCCACCACGCCGCCCGTGTTGTTAAACTGCGGACGCAACCCCATTGGATCCCCGCTGGTCACACTGGTAACCCCGCTCACCGACCAGCCTTCGGCGATGTAGCGCCTCCAGTCCGTGTTGTGAAACAGCAGCCGGTTCGGCCCGAACGGCAGTTCGTATACGTAGGTCAGCGAGAGGCGGTGGGGCGTACTGCCTGTCGTCATAGACCACTCATTCTTGCGGTTGTAGAAGTCCTGAATGCCGTACGGACCGGAGTAGTCGTCCATCTGTTTGGCAAATTCATAGGAGGCGGATAGCGATACGCCCGCCGACGAACGCTTCTCCACCCGCACATAGCCCGCGTCCCGTTTATAGTGGCCCTCCGGCCAGGAACTGTAAACTTCAAATCGCTGGTACTGCGGATAGGGCCGAAGCGCCCGCTTGAAAGCTTCGTTGTTAAGTTGATCGCGATAGCCCAGCGACGTAAGCGGGATCGCGTTAGGGTTCGCCCCCGAATTACTCAGCAGCAAATTGCGCCCATCGGAATGGTCGAAGCCCGCAGTGACAACGAACAGCCCAGGCAGCTCGCGCTCAATGGAGAGACTGCCGGATTGATAAGTCGGCTGCCTGCCCGTGGGCTCAATGAGATCGGCCACGGTGTCATTCGCCGCCTCTGGCCTCTTGTCGGGAAATGTCCGCGACCCGGAATCATGCAATCCTTGGTCCAGTGTCGCGGCCGGAGTCAACTGTGGATTGGCGGAAATCCAAGTGGGTGTTCCGTTGAACGCCTGCGTACCCCATTGCGAAGTGTAAACGGGAATCGGCGAGTAGGACCGCGAATAACTCGCACGCGCCAGCGTCTTTTTCAGGAACGTCCACGCGATGCTTGCGCTAGGATCCAGCTTGGTAAGCCAAGGTTGGAACCCGCGGCCGGCGCCATTCTCTCCAGCCGTAATCAACGCGCCAGGCAAACCATTCGCCGGGTTGATCGCACTCAGATCCACCGTAGACTGCCGGTTATATTTTTCAGTCCGAGGCCCCGTGGAATCCAGCGTCAATCCCACCGACAGCGTAAGACCTCTGCCCAATTCCCACTGATCGCCGCCGGACACCAAAAACCGCGGTTTGCGAAAATACGACGGCGAAATCACCACACTTCGCTCGGCAAAAGAGGTGCCGCCCAATAGAAAACTCGCAAAGGCGTGACCGGTATTGATGATCCCAGGAAGACTAGTAAGCCCGGAGGAAAACTCGAAGTCGCCGGAGGGATACTGCGGAGCATAAATATGAACCTGTTCGGCAATGACCTGCGTCGACACTCCCAGCCGGTGCGCTCCGCGGCGGCAGGAAAATCCGTCACTGGCAGCGTAAGTATTGCGCGCCGACTTCGTGTTCGGATTGGCGCGGCCCATCGATAAATACGGGGAGAATCGGTATCTGGGGAACGGTTGACCATCGTCACCCAATTCGCGCTCATATTCCATCTGGCTAGTGGAGGCGGAAACCGAAAGCGTGTTCACCGATTGTGGGGACACGGTGAAAACATGGGTAAGCCCGGCGCTTCGCGAGCGGCGATCGACAATCGGCGATCCGGGATTTGCCGCCGACTCAAACAGCCGCATCGAGCCATGCATGCCGTTTGAGTAATTCAGGTGGAATGTCAGTCGCTGCTTGTCGGTGAGCGTATGGTCCACGCTCACAATAGCCCCACCCGCCGTGTTTACTTCCGGCGACAGCACAAAGAAGTTGTTCTGGAAGAACGGACCCGCATTTGCATTGGGCGCAGGGTAAAGCTGTAAAGCCTTTTGTGCCGTCGGATCCAATCGCGACGTAGGGATGCGGTTTCCCGGAAAGGGCGCGCGATTGTATTCCAGATTCTCTGTCGAAACCGCTTGGGCCGGATTATAGGCAGCGTTCTTGCCGGTCGATTGCGGATCGTAGATCTGCAGAAGCTGGCCGGCCGAATCCACGGATGAGGACCAGTCGCCCGCGCGCTCGGCCATCGTCGGAATCGTGCGCAGCGATGTTTGCCCAATCTTCTCTCGTGTGCCTTCAAACGTGAACGTGAAGAAAGTGTTCCGCCCGCCGTCATAGACCCTCGGCACATAAACGGGACCAGTCAGGTTGAAGCCGTATTGATTGCGCCGCAGTATCCCCTTATTGCCGCCGCGCTGGGCCACCTCATGCGGCACGGCGTCCAGAATATCGCTTCGAAAGTTCTCAAACAAACGCCCATGCCAGCGCCACTTGCGCGTGCCGTTATTATGCTGGGTGACGGAAGGAGAGTCCTCGCGCAGCCCCATATCCCGCGATTGAATTTTGAATTCCTCGATGGCTCGCTGCAGTTCGGTAGGTTTAGCCGCATTCTGGCCAAAAGCCAAACACGCTGCCAGCAAGGCTCCTACAGCAACTCTCATGACTCCAGTTTATCGTTCTTCCCCCCGGTCTTGGCGTGCAGGAAACGCTGTACACTGTGTTTGTTATGAAAATACTCCGCATCGCCCTAGCCGGAATGTCCTTGCTCTTGACGGGATGTGAAATCCTATCGCTTCAACCGCTCTATTCGGAAAAGGATACGATCGCCGAGCCAGCCGTAATCGGAAGGTGGAAAACCGCGGACGACAACACAATCTGGAGAGTCACCGAACCAAAGCCCGGCTACTATTCGGTAGTTGAGGAAGGGAAAAGCGGTGGTCGGCTTGAAGCGCGGCTCACCCGCCTCGGCAAAGTGCTATTTGCGGATTTCCGGCCTGTGGAAATGGAAGCCTGCCAGATCCCCGGCCACCTCTTCGCCCGAGTCCAGGTGGATGGTTCGAAAATGCGAATTGCCTGGGTCGATTTCAAAAACCTTGTCCGACAGCCCGGACCGGCGTCTTTCCCCGCCCATCAGTTTGTGGCATTTCGCGATGAAAATAACATGGTCCTCACTGCACCGGTGACCGATCTGCGCGCGTACATCGGGAAAGTGGCAGCACTGCCGCAGGCATTTCAGAAAGACGAAATCTTTCAGCGCCAGTAGTTCCCGCACTATTTCACCCTTGACACTTCCGCCCCCACCAGTCACAATCACATAGGCGAACAAATGGCGAAAGTCTACTCCCTGGCACGGCACCTTTCCTCCTTCCAATCCCGACCCGAATCCGGCTCCGAATCCCTCCGCACCCTCCCTCGCGGAGCCATCACCGAAGTCCTCGGCGAGCCCTCCACCGGCCGCACCGCCCTAGAGTCAACATGCGGTCGACAGAAATGTTATGCACAATGTT
>JANYCV010000016.1 GCA_025360145.1 Acidobacteriaceae bacterium | reverse complement strand
AAGTACCCGAAAGGGATCAGGGTCGGCAAGCAGGAATTTGCCACAATACAACTGCTCCGCGACAGCTTCCACGGCGAATGGAACTACACAATTTCGCCCCGCCCATAATGCGACACTTATTTCTTTACAGACACTAAGTCTGCCAACCAAGGTCAGCCCAAACGGTTGCAGGAGCTCCTGCCAGCAAACGAAATGCACCGGCTCGCTATCCACCAGCACGCCGTCAAAGTCAAAGAGAATTGCTTCGTATCTGCTCATCCCTTCTAGAATCGCAGGGAGCGGATCATGTTATCAAACGTGGCCTGCAATTTCTGTTCGTCTTTCGCGGGTGCGATCAAGATCAAATACAGCAATCCATCCGGCCGGGCGACCGTAACCAGCGTGTCGTGCTCGGTTTCGCCCCTGTAGGGAGACTGCGAAAACATCGTTGTCACCAGGGCGTCCTGGCCGTTGAGTTTGATCCGTCTCGGCTTCTGGTTCCCAACTTCCAGGCCCGGATTCGTCTGCTGCAACTGCTGTACTAGCCCAGCCGTGTCCTGGTTCAAGTCCACCTGATCGCGCCCTTGCGGAATGTAGAAACTGGCCATCAATCCGTATCCCACCTGCACTTGCCCATTGGCATCCTGCGCCAAGCCGGAACGGGGCGCGATGGTGACGGCATTGCCGTTCTTATCTCCAAAAACCTCCCAATTATCCGGATACGAAAGCGAAAACGACTTACCTCTGAACTCTTTGAACTGGCCGGAAGGCGCCGTATCGGCCGAGGGCTTCAGCGTGTTCGCAAGCGTCTTCGGCTTTGCCGCCGGCAGGCCCTTCACGATGGCTTGGATCTCCCGGAAATTACTATTCGCTCCGGCCGTGTATTCCTGTTTCGGCATGAACCGGATCTGGTCCTGAATCGCTTTCATCCGGTTGCCGGGATTCGGGTGGTCGGAAAGAAATTGAGGTCCTGCCTTCCCGCCCGAGGCTTCGAGCTTCTCGAAAAAACGGGCCATCTCGATAGGGTTGTAACCGGCATTTCCCATCAGTTGTGCACCGGTCAAATCGGCCTGCGTTTCTGCATTCCGCGAGAACTTCAGCAGTACAGAATTGGCCCCAAGCCCGATGCCCGCTCCTGCAAGCTGCCCCAAAAGAGAACCGTTCCCGATGACCGCACCAGCCAGCATGGCCGGAAGCTGAATCAAGTTTGCCTTCGATGCCTGGTTGGTTCCGTGCCGAAGCGACACATGCGAAATCTCATGCGCCATTACCGCTGCAAGCTGATCTTCATTGTCCGCGGCGGCAATCAGTCCGGTGTTCACAAAGGTGGGTCCGCCCGGCAGCGCAAAGGCGTTGATGCTCGGGTCGTTCACCACTTTAAATGTGTATGGGAATCCGCCCGCCTGGGGCTGCGCGGCGAGGCGATTTCCAATCCGATCGATGAAGGCCTGCAGTTTGGGATTATTGATCACTTCCATCTGCTTTTGTACTTGCGCGGCTGCTTCCTTGCCAAGCTGGATGTCCTGCTCTTTCGAGAACAGATTGAACCCGGGCTTGAACTCCTTCAACTGGGCAAACGCAGTGCCGCCAAGCATCAAAACAACGGGCCAGAAAAGCAAGTGTCGTGCCATTCTTTTCATTCCTCCAGAGTGTAAGTTCGCAAGATATAATAACTTCATGTTAACGCCTACTGAGAAGATCTGGCACAACGGCCGCTTTATCAAATGGGACGACGCCAAGATCCACGTACTTTCCCACGTTGTCAGTTACGGTAGCTCGGTGTTTGAAGGAATCCGCTGTTATGAAACCGTCGCCGGGCCCGCAATTTTCCGCCTCCGCGAGCATGTCCGCCGTCTTTTGGACTCCGCCAAGATTTACCGCATCGATGTCGGCTTCTCCATGGATCAGCTCTGTGACGCAATGGTAGAGCTTGTCAGCGTTAACAACCTTCAATCCTGCTACCTTCGCCCTATTGTCCTTCGGGGTTACGGCGACATCGGCGTCCATGGAACCAAGTGTCCTACCGAAGTTTATCTGGCGTGCTGGGAATGGGGCAAGTACCTGGGTGAGGAAGCACTCGCCAGCGGTGTGGATGTCTGCATCTCCAGTTGGAATCGCATTGCGCCCAATACCCTGCCCGCCCTTGCCAAGGCTGGCGCCAATTATATGAACTCGCAATTGATCCGCATGGAAGCACAGGTAAACGGGTACGCCGAAGGCATCGGGCTCGATTCGAACGGCTTCATCAGCGAGGGTTCCGGTGAGAACTTATTTGTCATCCGCGACGGCAAGATGCTGACTCCGTCGCTAGGCTCATCGGCGTTGCCCGGAATCACTCGCGATTCCGTACTGACGCTCGCGGCACACATGGGCATTCCAGTGGTGGAGACGGTAATTCCCCGTGAGATGCTATACATTGCCGACGAGGTCTTCTTCTCCGGCACGGCAGCGGAGATTACACCCATCCGCTCGGTGGACCGCATCACGGTCGGCGGTGGCAAACGCGGGCCGATTACTGAGCAGATCCAGAAGGAATTCTTTGCGATCGTAAGAGGGACGACTCCGGATCGTAACGGTTGGTTGACGCCGGTAGGAACCCGCAATCTTGCGGAAGTAACGCAGTAGAGAAAGAACCTTTGCGGGCACGTCCAAGCGGTATACCTCCCCCGAGATCTCCGCTCGAACCTGCCCGTATCAGGATCTGTGTTTAGTTGTATCAAGCCCGCCATGACGAATCCAGTCCAATCTTTCACTGGCCAGACCTTTTCAACAAATATCTGCGCGTTTCGACTCATCACGTTAGCGCCAACGTCCTGTTTGAAAGCTGTGCATAAAACAAGAAAACTATGAAATGTTACGGCATCGACGCCACCTCGGGTGAGCATGTTGCAGTTTCCTTCGACCGCGTGATCAACGGCGTGGACCATTTAATCGACCCGTTGACGGACGCCGGCTACCTGGCGCCGGCTTGGATCGACCTTCAGGTAAACGGGTATGCCGGGGTGGATTACAACTCGCCGGACACGCCGCACGAAGAGATTGCGAGGTCGATACGCGTTCTGCATTCCACCGGAACGGCCCGCTTCTTTCCCACCGTAATCACCGGCTCGCCCGAGAATATGCTCGGATCTCTGCGCAACCTGGCGAAGGCGAAGGAATCGTTACCCGAAGGTGAGTCGATGGAAGCCTTCCATGTGGAGGGACCGCACATCAGCCCGGACGATGGACCGCGCGGCGCACATCCCCTGCGATGGGTCCGGCCCCCGGATATAGAGGAGTACCGGCGGTGGCAGGATGCGACCGATGGCAACGTGCGGCTGGTGACGCTATCGCCCGAGTGGCCCGGTGCGGCAAAGTACATCGAAGCAGTGGTGGCCGATGGCGTGGTGATCAGCATCGGCCATACCAAGGCGACCGGAGAGCAGATTCAAGACGCAGTGAATGCGGGAGCGACGAAATCTACCCACATCGGAAACGGCGCTCATTCACTGCTCTCGCGGCATCCGAACTACATCTGGGAGCAGTTGGCGGAAGACCGGCTTTCAGCGGGCTTCATCGTCGACGGCATTCATCTGGGGCCGGCGTTCTTAAAGGTAGCGCTGCGAGCCAAGACCGTGGCGAGGTCGCTGCTGGTGACCGATGCGTCGATGCCGGCGTGTGCCACACCGGGCATTTACAAACTGGGCGAACAGGAAGTGGAATTGACAGCGGATAACCGTGTGGTGCTGGTGGGACAGACGCGGTTGGCGGGTTCGGCGCTACGCATGGACCGGGCGATTGAGAACGTCATGCGCATCGCTGGGCTTTCGCTGACGGAAGCTTTGACAATGGCGAACAGGAACCCGGCACGGGTGGGCAGAATCGGCGGCCGCCAGCGCGGCCTCGCACCAGGTGAGCGTGCGGACCTGGTGCTGTTCCGCTTCGATGCGGAATCGAAATCGATTGAGATCCAGAAGACGATTGTCGGCGGTCAGGAAGTGTACAGTGGAAATTGATCCGGTGTTGGCGCAGCGGGCCATGGAAGAAGGTTTGGCCAAATATCCCACGATGGCGCACTTCGGTGCGAAGCTCCTCTGGCGGGCTTTGTTCCAGGGCGGAGCGTTTCAGATGACGTACGATTTGCAACCGCCGCGCGAACATCCGGATGCCTGGGAATTCCAGAACTCGGTGGTCAAGGCTTACAAACGGCTTACCGGCGTTTAGGGCCTTGCCCGCGTAACGGTCGGCGACTGTTTTAGGATTCGCCCGGAAGGATTTAAGTACGGGCTCCGCCAACGCGGCACGGTCCAGCGCCTCTACGGAGAGGCTGGGCGGGTACTGACACCTGGCCGGTGGCGCGGGATGCGGGCGATCCCCTCGTATAGTTCAGAATTCTCTTGTATTCGCCCACATTCCCTTGTACACTCGGTCAACTCTTCTGGAGGGCACTTCATTGACCAGACGCGCCATCGCATTTTCCCTCATTCTTGTCTTCGGCGTCGCCGCTTGTCGAATCCACTCGCCTGCTCAGCTCGAGCTCGCGCGGAAACTTCTCGACAAATACACCACCAGCTTTGCCGCCGCTCTCGCCGTAACCGAATCGCTCGCTACCGAAGAGCAGCGCCTGCTGGTCTCCTATCAGGAAAACTATAAGCTGATCGAACTGACGGAGGAGTTCACTTTACTCAACATGAGGTGGTCCGATCTCAAGGATAAAGCGGCGACCGTCGCGTTAAAAGGCAAGACATTTTCCGCCGATCGCAAGGCCGAAGTCGTCGATGCCGCCGAATCCGTGAAGCAACTCGAGCTGGTGAAAGTGCCGCTGAAAAGCACACTTGCCGAACTCGGTAAGGGCCTTGCATCCGCCGAGTCCTCCACGACTTTGAAGGACAAACTCTCATTCGTTCAGCAATCCATCAATAATTCAATCGGCTTAATCGGGAACGTGGAGACGGCCCTCGCGGGCGCGGCCACCGCAGCCTCGAAGCCCGGAATGGTTCGTCTGAAGGAAACGGTCAACCGCCTGCAGCCCTTGGCTCCTAAAGTTCGTGACTACTTCGACAAGATCAACAAGGGGCCTTCTAAAGCGCCTAACCAGCAGGTTCCTCTCGCCGTTGAAGCCACTCGGCTGGCGCGTGACATCCTGGCCATCGAAGTCGAAATCGTCGACCTTGAGATCGAATACCATGAGGAGCTGAAAGATCTCTCAAGCCAAGCCCTCGCACTCACGATGGAGGAGGAAAGATTCAACCTTGTCACGAGCGCTGTCGCACAACACACGGGAACTCCCCAGGAAAGAGGCCGGAAGGTAGCCGAAACGCTCAAGGACATGGCCGGGCAGGGCGATTCTCAGGAGCAGGATATGCAGGATATCCTACAAGCTCTTGGCACTTATTACTCAGCTTTAATCGAGACTATGCGCGCCACGGATATGCTCGAACTCCGCCAGAAGGTTCTTGCCTATCGTCACGCCAAACTCCTCGATGTCGCCTACGACCGCCAGCGCCGTACTCTCATCAGCTATGGCCTGCTCGCTGCAGTCCGCTTTGCCGAAGGCGGGTGGAAGACGGAAGACACCGCTCAATTGATGCGCCTGATCCAGATCGGCTTGCAAGCCGGAATTTTGACGAAGCTCTAAGAGAACTTTATGACGAAAACGAACCGCACCCTCGCGATTCTGGCTCTTTGCACAACTGGTCTGTTCGGCTCTGCCGCGTCCTCCGATTTCGAATCTCTCATCGGCCAGATCGTCGCTCAACTCGACCAGCAGTCTAAAAGCGACCAACTGCTCATCGATCAAACGGTGAAACTCCGCAAGAGCATTCAGACCGCCGAGGATAATCTGGCGGCAAACAGGATCGCTCCCGCCCGCCTGCACGTTGTCGAACGGGAAGCCCTCATCGCCGTTAATGAGATGATTGCCAACCCGAAGCGCACCAAGCTCCAGCTCGATTCGTTCCTTCGCCGCGCGCGTGAGGGCGAAGAATCCATTCTCAAAAGGGCCGTGGACGGTCCGGCGGCGACTCGCCTGGAGACTACGCGGCTTGCCGCTCAAATTAAAGCTCGCAGGGCAATTCTCGCCGATCTCCGGCGTGACGTCGAGGTTCTCAAGAAGTTCCCCTCCGCCCAGGAACGGCTTGAGTTTCTAAAGAACAATGTTGAGCTCATTTGGCAGGCGGTCCGCCAGCGCAGCGGCGCCAACGGTATGCAGCCGTGACGAAAAGGAGAATACTATGCCAGTGGATGTGAAACAAGTGAAGCAGTCGATGGGGGACTTGGTGGCTGCTCTGCAGAAGAAGCTGAGGGAGCTTTCTGTCGAGATATTCGTCCTATTGCCCAACGGCAGATTGAAATACGGGCCCGACGAGCGCGCTGAACTCAATAACGTTCGCGCGAAGCTCGCTCAGGAAATTTTCCATCGCGAGCTCATCGCCGCCTTCGATGAGGCCGCTATACAGGTAGTCACACAGCCTACGCCCGCTGAAGTAACGGCCCTTCAAGCTACTATGTTTAAGATCGGCGGCCCTCTCGACGCTCTCAATGATCACCGCGCCATCGTCGGTTTTATCGAAGGCATAATGACGGACACCGCCAACCGCTTCAATGAGCTCAAGGCCCTCATCACGCCCCAGACCGCAACAGGCGCCGCCAGCAGCGTCTAGGGAATCTTGAATTCGGTCTTGATGACCTTCACGTTCTTTAGCGCCTGCGCCTGGAACGGGCTGTTGATCGCGCTGCATTGCTGACTGAACTTGATGGCATCGGCGATCTGCGTTTTGTTCTTCGAAATTTGCCCCATCTTGTAGTTCACGATTCCCAGGTGGAATAGCGCGCCAGCCATCAATTGTTGGTTGTCCTTGATCAACGGCAGCGCGGTGCGGAGCGCTTTATCGGCGGGCGCGTATTTGTTTTGCGTGCTGAGTGTAACGCCCGACATCCAGTTGCCCAGGCCAATGATCGACGCTTTTTTCTTTTCCCAATCGGCATCGGCAATCCCCTCCGGCTTCGGCTGCGAACTCATCACTTCCACGGCCTTTGTGGAATACGTCAATGCCTTGTCTAATTGTTGCTTCTGCATTGAGTAATCGCCCATCGCCAGCAACATGTCCGCGTTGAATTGATTACGGGCAAAGGCGCGCTCTCCGAACTCAATGGCCTTTGGCAGTGCATTCCCTTGCCGGGCCGACACCGCGTACTTTTCCATCACCTGCGCAATGTATTGGCTGTCCGGATTACGTTTCTCCAAGGTGTCGGCGAGCAGCATCGCTTTCTGTGGATCGGGCGATTGCAGGGCTGCCAGATACAGAGCGTACTCGGTGTAGGTATCCACCTGCTTGGCATAGTCGACGGCCTGCTTCCATTCTTCGGCATCTTCGCCTTCGCGCTTGGGCGACGCGACTACTTTCTTTGCGATCCCCGAAGTCTGTGCAGACCACTTGATGATGGCAGCGGCGTCTTTCTTCGCCTCGGCCGTCTTCAGATTATTGTAAGCGGCATCGATGTCGTCGGCGTCCAGGGCGAGCAGCTTTTCGCCGGTCTCGATAGCCTTGTCGTAATTCCCCGCCTTCAAATACAGCGGCTGCAACTGCGACAGAACCCACTCGGTCGCTTCCTGCTTATCTGCGAACTGAACGATGAACTGCTCCAGAATCGCCAGCTTCTTGGCAGGATCGTTTTCCTGCAGGGATTCTTGGATGAGCTTGCCGTCCGGTGATTGAGCATTCACCGTGGCCAGCTTGTGACGTTGGGCCAGCCCGTTACCCGCGAGCAAGCCGATAGCAAAAGTGATGTATAGAATTTTCATAGTTCCGTCACGTCAATCATAGTTCCACCACGTACACCTGTGTTGTGCCCGTGCGATCACTGGCGAACGCGACCTTCGTCTCGTCCGCCGAAAACGACGGATGCGGGTGAGTCCATTGCGGGCCGTACACCGTGTCCGCCGCCGTTTCCATCCAGCTTAACGCTTCGCTCTTCGCATTGCTTTGGGCTGCTGCGAAGTCTTCAGCCAGCGCATAGCGGGAGGTCTTCCACTGGGTTCCCTGGTTGGTTGCCTCCGACAGGCAGATATGCCTCTTCTCGCCACTGGCCGCATCGATGAGATAGAGCCCTCGATCCGGATGATTGGTATCGCAGAGGATCATCGTGCCGGCGCGATTGGGGGCGATGTGCCACGCGTTGAAATCCGCAATGGGCGTGATCTCGCGGGTCTTCCAATTCATGCGGCGCAGCGCATGCGGCCACACGGTGAACACAACGTCGCCGGTTCTGCCGAGGAAGGTCTCATGCACGATGAACTCGTCATTCCCGTGTTCGTAGAGGCACTCCATCCGCGATCCATCGCGCCTTACGCGGTGCATTCGTGGTGCAGGGTCGCCGGCGAACAGAATCCAGTTGGGGTCCAGCGGGTGGAACTGAGGATGGATGACGGCTCTGGGAAAGGGGATCAGTTTCCACTGGGTTCCGTCGGCTCGGCCCACCGCTAGCCCGGCTTGCGTCCCCTGCTTTATTGCCGCAGTGATCCAGGTTCCGTTCGCGCTGAGCGAGCACTCACCCAACTGCGCGTCCGGAAACTCCACTACCAGGCGTTCGCGCAGCGTCACAACATCCAGCATCCAGATGCTGCCGCCGCGAACGAAGTACAGATCGCGCCCCAAGCCTTGGATAGCCGGGGAGAACGGATGAATCGGCGCGCCTTCCGTAAGCTGCCTGATTTCCCCGCCCGGAAACTGCGCCTGGAACAATTGCGCGTCGCCGGTACGATACGAGGTGAAAATCATCGACCTCCCGTTCGGAAGGAACGAGCTTTGGAGAAAATACGTCGGATGGTTGATAGACGGATGGTTCGTGATCTGGTGAACCGCCGCTCCGGTTACGGCATCGCGGAACGAAGTGCTTTCGGATGGAGAAATGTGTCCTTTGCTCATCGGCTAGATCCCCAGATACTTGTTGCGGCCCAAAACCAGCGCTTCCATTTTCCGGTCCGCCACCGAGCGTTTCAGCATCCAGAATCCGCAGTCGGGATGAATCCAGCCTAATCGTCCCGGACCTAGTTTTTTCTCGATGACCGCTAAGCTCCGCGCTATTTCGTCTGGTGTTTCCACGCGGTTTACTTTAACGTCGATTACGCCTACACCCATAGCGATTCGTGGTTCCACTTCGCGCAACGCATCCAGATCCTCCACTGGACGATGGGCCAGTTCAAGCACCAGGTGATCTACGTGAAGGCTGTTGAGAAAGTTAATTAACGACTGCCAGTGGCCTTTCTGGATGGTCTGGCCGCCGTAGTTTCCGAAGCAGAGATGAACGGCGCGCTGAGTTTTAATGCGGTCCAGCACTACGTTCATGGCCTTTGCGGCCAGAGGCGCGTCGGCGGGGTTGCCCGGAATATTCGCCTCGTCCACTTGAACGCACGCGCAGGGTAGACCGTCTACCTGATCCGCCAGCACTTCGGCGATAGCCATGGTCAGTGCTTCGAAGTCTCCGTAGTGGTTGTCGAGGAGAGTCCGGGAGAGCATGTACGGGCTGGTCACGGTGAACTTGAATTCCCCGCCCGCTACCGATGCCGCTGTCTCGCAATCGGCGAAGAGGTTCAGCCCGCCTTCGCCGATGGGAACGGTTACTACCCCGGCTGGTTTGCGGCGGAAGCCCATGGTCTCCTTCTTCTGGAAGGCTTCGTAGTCGCTGCGGCCGAGGGTGGTGCGAATCCCCGACATGGACGCGATGAAGTAGTCGATCATGCCGTTGGTATCGGGATGATTGACGTCGAAGCGGTAGAGCTCGCCGTCGGTTGGGAGGTCGATTCCGGCCTGCCGTTGAATGTCGAAGATCACACGCGTGGCATCTACGCGGGCAAGGTCGCTGGGGAGCGCGGACAGCCAATCGGGTGTCGGGTATGAGCCGACAGTGGTGGTTAAGATTGCGGGTTTATTCGCCATTTTTCAAACTGTTTCGGAGACGGCGTAGGGCTTGCGCATCGTTAATGAACTTTTCCTTGGACCGATCGAACTGGAGCTTGCTTCCCATGCGATAGCTGATGTTCGCCATGTGGCACAGCCCTGCGGACTGGAAGCCGGCTTCAATACCGGCGTTGAAGTTGCAGCCGTCCGCATTATAAAGCTGCTGCGCTGAATGGATTTCATTTTAGCCTCGGCCGCGGGATCGAAAGGGCATGATAGCAGAGCGGGTACACAGCATCACCGCCAGCGCGACTCCGGGTCCGGCTACTGCGTCAATGGCGTAGTGGTAGCGGCCGTAGATTGTGGAGATGGCCACCAGCGCCGCATAGATCATGAGTCCGTAGCCGATTGTTTTTCTTTCCGGCAGAGCTTGCAGCATTCCGAATGCAGCCGAGAACGCCGATGAAACGTGGGCACTGGGGCAGACGCTGCTATGGATGCCGTAGTTCCCTACCACCAGCAGGTTCGAGCGGCGGAACCAGGCTACGATGTTCGGCATGTCTGTCCGGGGGTAGACGGTGCGCGGCGGTTCCGAGGGAAATTAGGGGAAACGGGCGTCCCTCTCAGGGTGCCCAGGCGGTAGAGCATCAATCAAATCCCCCTTGGTGCATCAGCGGGATGTCGGGATAGTAGCCGAAACTTCGTAAGCCCGGAGGAAGAGGGCCGTCGGGAATCCAATCTGGAGAAGATTTCGGGCCTGCTGAATTGGCAGTCTCAGAGAAACGAGCGCGAAAACCGCTGGGGGATCGTTACCCGTTTACATTTTTTGGGCCTGTGCTTCGTGGAAGAGGTCGATTCCAAACAGATCTATTGCTTCCAGTTCGATAAAATCGACGGATACGCAGGGCAAACCGCGAAGGAACTCGGATTGCGCTCCGGTAAGCTGGTTGAGTTTACGACTGACGCCCACCATCTCGTTCGACACGTGAAACTGGCGGCTTAATCCCACATTCCAAATCATGCCAAATAATTCGTTGCTTACCGTGCCGCATCGCGAACAAGTTGTGCTAAACTCATAGGTCGTTACGCCTTTACACCAGCAGTAATCTCTAGGGACCGGACGGGTGGGTGAGTGGTTAAAGCCAACAGACTGTAAATCTGTCCATCCTTGCGATGTACGAAGGTTCGAATCCTTCCCCGTCCACCAGAAGTTGGTTTATAGTGTTTAAGTAAGCCGTTGTAGCTCAGTTGGTAGAGCGCGTCCTTGGTAAGGACGAGGTCACCAGTTCAATCCTGGTCAACAGCTCCAGAATTTTTGTTGCGACAGAAGGAATACCTCCCACCATGGCGAAAGAAAAATTTGACCGCAGCAAACCGCACGTAAACATCGGCACGATCGGGCACATCGATCACGGCAAGACGACGCTGACGGCGGCGATCACGAAGGTGTTGTCGCGCCACAATCCGAAGGTGGCGTTCCGGTCATTCGACTCGATCGACAACGCGCCGGAAGAAAAGGCTCGTGGTATTACGATTGCTGCGTCGCACGTGGAATACGAGACGCCGAACCGCCACTACGCGCACGTTGACTGCCCCGGCCACGCCGACTACATCAAGAACATGATCACCGGCGCCGCCCAGATGGACGCGGCCATCCTGGTGGTCGCCGCCGACGACGGCCCGATGCCGCAGACGCGCGAACACATCCTGCTCGCCAAGCAGGTCGGCGTGCCGCACATGGTCGTGTACATGAACAAGTGCGACAAGGCCGACCCGGAGCTGATCCCGCTCGTCGTGATGGAGCTCCGCGACCTGCTCAACAAGTACGAGTTCCCCGGCGACGACATCCCCATCGTCTACGGCAAGTCGAAGGAGGCGCTGGAGAACGCCACCACCGAGAACCCCGGTTCGCTGTCCGTCGATGCCCTCATGTTCGCGCTCGACACCTTCGTCCCGCTCCCGGTCCGCGAAGAGGACAAGCCGTTCCTCATGTCGATCGAGGACGTGTTCTCGATCAAGGGCCGCGGTACGGTGGCGACTGGGCGCGTCGAGCGCGGCACCGCG
>JANYCV010000003.1 GCA_025360145.1 Acidobacteriaceae bacterium | reverse complement strand
GTTTTGGAGCGCGTGATTCCCATCAGCATTCTGAAGCCGCTGTCCGGGGCCGATGAAGGGCTGGAGGAGAATCTCCGCAGCTTCTTCACGCTGGACTATCCGGACTTCGAGATTTTGCTCGCCGTGCGGCGGCGCGACGATCTCGCCGTTGCGATTGCGGAGTCGCTGTGCCGGGCGTATCCGCAGGTTCACTCGCAGTTGCTGGTGGTCGGTGAACCGCCGTATGCGAATGCCAAGGTTTTCAGCCTCGACCGGATGATGGCGGCAGCGCGCAACGATGTGCTGGTGATGAGCGATAGCGATATTCGCGTATCACCGGACATGCTCCGCATAGTTGCCCGGGAGTTCCAGGATCCGAAGCTCGGTGTCGCAACGTGTCCGTACCGTGCGGTGGCCGGACGAAGTTTCTGGTCGCAATTGGAAGCAGTGGGCATGAACACGGAGTTCCTGGGCGGAGTGCTGGTGGCGCGGATGCTGGAAGGGATGAAGTTCGCGGTGGGGCCCACAATCGTAGCCCGCAAGCAGGCGTTGCAAGAGATCGGCGGGTTTGACCGTTTGAAGGATTATCTTGCGGAAGACTTCGTGATGGGGAAGTTCGCGGCGGATGCGGGGTGGAAGGTGAGTTTGTCATCGTACGTGGTGGAACATCGCATTGGAAGCGAAACCGCAGCAGTGAATGCCGCACACCGGTTGCGATGGGCTCGCAGCACGCGGCGTTCTCGTCCTGCCGGCTATATGGGGCAGTTGTTCACGAACCCGCTGCCGCTTGCCGCGCTGCTTGTGCTGGTGCGGCCGGAGTGGTGGCCGGTTCTGGCCGCTACTGTGGTCGTACGGGCTCTCGCCGCATATGCAACAGCGGGCGCGATTCTAAACTGCACGCAACACTGGTGGCTGATTCCAGTGCAGGATTTCCTGAGCTTCGTTTTCTGGATCGCCGGTTTTTTCGGCAATACGATTATTTGGAGAGGGAAGAAGTATTACCTACAGGCGGACGGGCGGTTTGTGTTGGTGGGTTAGCCTAAATGCGGGGGGCAGAATTCCGCGGATCGTATCAAGTCTCTGAAAAATATAGAATTTCAAGTGCTTCGAGGTTCGGCATTCGGGCGAGAACTGATTCCGTTGCGGCTGCTTGCGGGCTAAGGACCTATTCGATTCCGGGTCACTCCAAATGCCGGAAAATGTGGTTGCCTAAACTTGGGCCTTGCGGATTTCCTATCCGCCGCAACCTTAAATCGCAAATTTCAGCGCGCAGCCTTGAATTGAAGCGGCCTTCCATCAAGGTTTGAAGTTAATTGCCACTTCCGTCGTAACCTCAACAGCGCGGCCATTTACAATGTATGGTGAGTATTCCCATTTCGTGACAGCGTCGGCGGCGCTTTCCCTAAGTATGGCGATGCCATCAAGGATCTGAACAGATTTGGTCTTTCCATTAACGCCGATCACGACTTTAAGATTTACCACGCCAGACAGCCTCCGCTGGCTCGCAGCAGGAGGGTATACCGGCAAAACCGACTTAGTTCGCCGGGCCACGACGGTGTTCCAATCTAAATGAACGAAGGAGTCTGCGGCTGGAATTACCGACGAGTTTCCGCCCGGACCCGGGCCTGATCGCTGGAGTGGCTCCGGGGTTGGCACGGACGTCTTCACTTCGGCCTTGGGCGGGCCGCATTCTTGGAAATTCAAAGTAATGGTTCCGTTCAGTTGCTTACTTCCCCCGGCAGCAATGACCTCTTTTGCAATCTCAGGGCTCAGTTGGAAGCATACATCCCGTTTATCAATAATCAATTCCAGACGATCCAAACTGACTTTGGCCTGAAGGAGGATTAGAACCTCGGCCTTTGAGAGCGGTGGTCCCATAAACACTTCGTATGGAGGTTCCTGCAAGACCTTTCCGCACTCCGGGCATTTCGACTCGGGGATGCGAAAATAAGCGGCCACTGCTTCGAGAATCCTGGGGTCGGCCTTGGCATCGACAAACATCTTCCGGTTCTCATAGGTGAGAAGAAAATTCACACCTTGTCTTTCAATATGCTGGACTAACTCGACGGTTGCCATCTTGGCCTTGACTGCTTGTAAGAGGTCATCACGACCGATCAATTTGCCCGGGGCTGATGTTTGGGCGGACAAACAAGTTGCAAGAAAAATCGCGAGTCCAAGCGTACAGTGTCGGGAAGTCATTTTTTGGTTGCTTGCTCCTTGAGACGATCTTGCAATGTGCTGCCGTTCTCCATGTCACCGGTCAATGCCCTTCGCGCCTCGTCCTGGACCCGCTTTTCCTCTTCTGTCAACCTTTCCTGTCCGGGCTTTCCTTTCTTGGCCTGATCCAGTTTCTGCCGCTCCACGGCCGGCTGGGCTGGAACGGGAACGGGAACGGCCACAGGGGGCGGCGGCTGCCCAGCAGCGCCTGCCGGAGAGTGCTGAGGCTCGGGCGGCGGAACAGATTTAACCACCGGATCGGCGCGGGGACGGGAGCTGCCCCCACTTGCTAAAGCCCAAACGCCGAGCGCAAGCAGCACCACGGCGAGCGCACCGGCCAAATAGTAATACTTCAATCTGGAAGTTTCAGGCTCCGGTTCGGCGGACGAATTATTGTTCAGCGGCGTCTGTTCCCCGCCACCCCGCACGGAAACCCTATCCGAATCATCGGATAGGGTTTCCGTGGCACAAAGCGCGGCCTTAAACTGTGCGACGCTCTGGAAACGGTCTTCGGGATTCTTTTTCAATGCTCGCATGAGGACGTTTTCGAGTCCACCCGAAATATCCTGCCCCATTTCTCGGGGAGACGGTGGTGGATCCTCAACCTGCGATCGCAAGATAGCGAAATCGCTGGTTCGGCTGAACGGAACCGCACCTGTGATCATTTGGTAGAGCACGATGCCGAGCGAATAGATGTCGGATCGGTTATCGACATCCCTACCCAAAATCTGTTCTGGAGACATGTAGTTCGGAGTGCCAACCAATCTTCCGGTCATGGTCATGCGCGTGGCGCCCATAACGCGAGCTATTCCGAAATCCATGATCTTGATGCGGTCGCCGGGACAGAGCATGATGTTCGCTGGCTTAATATCGCGATGGATCACACCTTGGCTGTGGGCATATTCAAACGCATCCAGAATCTGTGCACAAACAGCTAGCGTTCGCTCAATTGTGATGGCTCCATTTCGCTTGATGTGGTCGTCCAAATTCTCGCCGGCAACGAATTCCATTACCATTATGAACTTCGACTCTTCGCGAATCAGAGCGTACAACTCGGTAATACTCGGGTGATGGAGTTTCGCGAGAGTGATGGCTTCAACCCGAAACCGCTCCACTAAATCCGCGTCTGCGGTTAAACCGGGGTGGAGTACTTTCAACGCCACATCCCTTTGCAGCATCGTGTCTACTGCCTTGTAGACCCTCCCCATTCCACCCTGGCCGAGAAGAGCGCTAACTTCGTAGCTGCCAATTTTTGAGCCGATCATCCCTGTTTTTCCAAGCTAGCTGAGATCACGCAACTTATCCCTCTGTCCGGCAAGTGATTTTTGCATTATAACAACATAAAGGATGACCTGAGCAAATGGGAAGGGTGGACTGGATTCCCATCGGATCGTCGCCAATCCGGAATTGGAAAAGGCCCGAAATGCAGTGCCGTGTCCGATAATTGGGACTCGTGGGCGCTGTCCGTAACGCCGGGTTCAGACTATCAATTTCATCAATCCCGCCCCGGCACCACCCTCAACACACTCCCCTCCACCTTCCCAAACCGCATCGGGAAACTATGTCCCGAATAATAGGCGTCCCACTGATCCTTGTAGTGCCACGACAAGATCTGCCCCGACTCCCCAACAGTAATGTTCTGCAGCGACCGCTCCCAATTGGAAAGATCGGCAACGAACCGCATCGACGGCCCCATCCGTTTTGTCGTCTGCTTCACCGTCGTAGGCGAGCCGCTCATCGGCACCGGTCCAATGTTGAAGTACGTGCCGATCCACGGAATCTGGCCGATGATCGGGTTCTTCAGCGTGAGATCCAGATACTCTCCGTACTTCCATTTATCCGCGTTCTTCCCCTGAATCCGCCGGCCTTCTTCCACTGCATCCACCAACACGCGCAGCAGCATCTGATCGTAGTCCACGAACCAATTCGACGGGCGCGCGCGCAGCAGCTTCTCAATCGCAACCCCGCTCATCGGCGTATCGTACACCTCGCCTCCACCGGCTGAAACCCGCTCCGCCACAGTCCGGCGCAGGTGCTGATACACCAGCGAAATCAGAAATGGCGCAGGCAGATCCTTCTCCATCTGCCCGTTCCACTCCCGTAGAATTTTCACGGGATCGGTCAAGGATGGGTTCTTCGCTCCGCGTTTGTCGTAAGCCGCGATCACTTGCAGTGCCAGGAAATGGCTCAGGCCCGAATACACATCCTTTTGCACAGCCAGCATCTCCTCCGGCTTCCAATTGCTCTTTGCCGACAGCAGATTCAGAATCTGGCGAGACCGGTAATAGGGTGCGAACAGGCCGTTCACGCGGTATTTATAACCGGCGGGAAACGGATTCTGGTTCGCCGATATAATCAACCCTGATGCCGGATTATAGACCGACGGCAATTCCTCAAACGGAATGAAGCCGTTCCATTCGTTCTCGCCGGTGCTGCCATCCACCGGCAATTCGCCACCGTAGGAAGTGCGAACCGGAAACTTTCCCGCTGCCTGGTAGCCGATATTTCCATCCACATCGGCATACACAAAATTCTGCCCCGGCGCATAAAAACGGGAAACGGCCGCGCGGAACTCCTGCCAGTTGCGCGCCATGTTCAGATCGATCATCGGGAAGCGGAAAATGCCCGGTTCCGCACCCACCCAACGAAGCGTCAAAACCTGTCCGCCATCGCTGCTCCAGACGGGGCCATGCCGCGTCACCCAATTCGCGAACTCCACCGGCTTCTCGCCCTTCACCCGGATCAGTTCTCGCTCCAGACGAGCCTGCTCCACCTTGCCTTGAAACAGATACTGCCCGCTTTGCGCATTGAAGTTTTCGGCATACAGATCCTGCACGTCGAAATGCAAATTGGTCATCCCCCATGCGATCCGGTCGTTGTGGCCGATGATCACGCTGGGTGCGCCGGGCAGCGTGGAACCCGAGACGTTGAGTGACGGCGCCCGCATATGCACCAGATACCAGGTGGACGGCATCCCGAATTCCAGATGAGGATCATTCGCCAGCAGCGGCTTTCCGCTCGCCGTGCGTTTGCCACCCAAGACCCACGCGTTCGATCCCGGCTGTACGTCGCCGCCGGACCGTTTTGGATAGAGATATTCAAGCATTGCCGGGTCCGCGCCGGTCCGCATCTTGGCCCGCTGCAACTCGTCCTTCCACGAGGGGGTCATATCGCGGTACATGCTCAGCGCGACCAGGATCGAATCGACCGCACTCCACGGCCGCGGGTCGAATCGAAGCAGCGTGAATTCCACAGGCAATGATTTCGCGTGCGTTTCGAGAAAATAATTCACGCCTCGCGCATAGGCCGCCATGTACGCGCGCTCTTTCGCGTCCAGGCCTTTGTATTGCTCCTCCGCAAGGCGCCGCAACCGGAGAC
>JANYCV010000042.1 GCA_025360145.1 Acidobacteriaceae bacterium | reverse complement strand
TGCCAACCCAAGTCAAGCTGCCAACCCAAGTCAAACTGCCAACCCAAGTCAAACTGGCTACCCAAGTCAAACTGGCTACCCAAGGCAAACTGGAAAGCCAGGTGGGGCGGTCCCCCAGGACGGCACCGGACGCCTCGTCCGGCTCTCGCTAGCTTAAGGTTACAAACATGACAAAAAAGACATTCATCCTCCCTCTCCTAGTGCTAGCCGCGGTCGCAATAGTGCCCGCCCAGAACAAGATGGTCGTCGATATCCTGAAAGCCGGCGGCAAAGGAACCATCGCCATTCCGGACTTCCGCGGCGCGGCAGACGCTCAACAATACATGGGCACCTTCAACTCCGTACTATGGAGCGAAATCGAAGGATCCGGCCTGTTCAACATGGCGCCCAAGACCCTTTATCCCCTCACCGTCCCGCAAACACCGCAGGACTTCAAACCGCCTCAACCGCAGGCCCAACCCGCACGCCGCGGCGCTCCATCGCCCGCGCCCGCTGCGCAAGCCCCGTGGCTGACGGACTGGTCCGGCCCCCCGGTGAACGCCACGTATCTCGCCTTCGGCTACACCGCCGTAAAAGATAATCAACTGGTCCTCTTCGGCTGGTTTTACAACGTGACCCAGAACGACATTTCAAACGCGCAAGCGATTGGCAAGCTCTACTTTGCCTCCATCGACGACAAAGGTGCGCGAAAAATAGCCCAGGAGTTCGCCGCTGACATCCTGAAGACGTTTGGGGCTTCCAGTCTGGCGGGAACAAAGATTGTATTCGTGTCTCAACGCAGCGGCACTAAAGAAATTTGGACCATGGATTACGACGGGTCCAATCAAAAGCAGCTCACTTCCTACCGGTCTATCTCCACCATGCCCGGTGTCTCGCCCGACGGAACCAAGGTCGCCTTCACCAGCTTCGTTCGGGGAACACCTGAGATTCTGCTGCACTCTCTCGAAACCGGCCGCCGTCTGCCCTTCTACAATCAAAACGCTTCCATGAACGCCCAGGTCGACTTTACCCCGGATGGTAAATCCGTTGTATTTTCATCTACCGCTGCCGGGGGGTATGCTCAGATCTACCGCGCCAACATCAACGGGAGTGGCTTGCAGCGGCTCACGAATGTGCGCGCAGTGGAGGTGGAGCCAAAAGTGAATCCCAAAACGGGTAATGAGGTTGTCTTCGTCTCCGGGCGCTCCGGCCCACAACAAATTTTCAAGATGAGTATCGACGGTGCCGACGTTCAACAGCTCACCCCAGGGGAAGGTCAGGCCAGCAATCCGGCATGGCATCCCGACGGCCAGCACATTGCCTTCGCATGGACCCGCGGCTTTGAACCGGGCAATTTCAATATCTTCATAATGGACGTTGCCACTCGTGAGGTTGTACAGTTAACTCACGGAGCGGGACGCAACGAGAATCCAACATGGGCACCGGATGGACGGCATCTTGTATTTTCTTCGCGCCGCGGCAGCTCAACCCAGATATACTCCATGTTAGCGGATGGAACCGATGTAAAGCCGTTGACCACACAGGGCCAGAACACGATGCCGGTGTGGAGTAAGTAGCTTTTTGTATTCGATCACATCAGGAGGATAAGTTCCCACATGGGAAGTCAAAGCAGGATGGTTAGTCAAAATTTGACAGCAAGACTCGGTGCCCGCAAAGTTAGTGCGATTGTGCTGGCGCTTTCTCTCTCACTTTTCGCCGCTGGCTGTAAGAAGAAGGCCCCGGCGCCGCCGCCACCACCGCCACCCCCGGTAGTTAGCAAACCGGCACCGGTGATCGAAAGACCGAACGTCACTCAGTTTGAAGCTGAGCCTACGACGATTGAAAAGGGTCAGGCCTCCACGCTTCGCTGGGCTGTCAGCGGACAAACGAGCAGTATTTCCATCGCTCCGGGAATCGGTTCAGTGGATGCAAGCGGCAACCGCCAGGTCTATCCCGGCGCCACGACAACGTACACTTTGACCGCGACCGGTTCCGGTGGCACCAGCACTTCAACCGCTACTGTAAGGGTTACCAATCCGGTGGTTCCTCCACCTCCCACGCCGGCGCCTCCTTCGCGCACGCTTGCCGATATCCTCAAGAGCGATGTGAAGGATGCGTTCTTCGATTACGACAAGAGCGACATTCGTGAAGATGGGCGGGCGGTGCTCACTCGCAATGCCGATGTACTGAAGTCGGTGCTCTCGCAGTATCCCAATGCGGTGGTGATTGTGGAAGGACACGCCGATGAGCGTGGCTCGGCCGAATACAACCTCGGCCTCAGCGATCGCCGCGCGACTGCTGCCAAGGAATTCCTCGTCCAGTTGGGTGTACCGGCGGATCGTCTCAAGCCGGTCAGCTATGGCAAGGAACGCCCGCAGTGTACCGAATCGAACGAAGGTTGCTGGCAGCGGAATCGCCGTGCGCACTTCGAAGCTGGGCAGTAAAGTTCGTCAACCAAACAGGGGCCAGGTGAGTCAAAGCCTGGCCCTTTCGTCGAGGAGCGTGGAATGAAGCATTTGAAACCGATCCTGTTTTCCCTCCTGGTCATCCCCGTTGTAGCGCCGGCTCAAAAAACCGGCGATACGGTCAAAGAAATAAGCCGGGATGTGGCACAGTTGCAGCAGCAGGTCAAAGAGATCCAGACCTCCATGGATAAACAGCTTGCCGAGTTGAAGGTGCTGGTGCAGCAAAGCATCGACAATTCACGGCAGGCCAATACGTCGGTTGCGGTTCTCGACAGCGGTATCCGGGACCGGATCAACGAGCAGATGAAGACCCTGGTGGCCCCGGTAGCGGGGCTCAACGGCAAGCTGGATCAGATGACGTCCGAGTTCCAGACTGTCCGGAATTCCATGGACGATCTCACCAGCCGCATGAAGCGCCTGGAAGCCCAGATAGGCGACCTCGGCAGCCTCATCAAGATCAATCAGGCGCCTCCCGCTCCACCCCCGCCGTCCTCCGGCTCGGGTCCTTCGGCGTCCGGGCCTGCCCCACCCGCCGAGCAGTTGTATCAGAATGCGCTGCGCGACCGCAGCGGCGGCAATCTCGACCTCTCCATGCAGGGGTTCAGTGAGTATTTGAAGTATTACGACAAAACCGATCTCGCTCCTAACGCCCAGTTCTACATCGGAATGAATTACTACGATAAGGGCGACTTCCCTGCGGCCATCGTCAGCTTCGATACCGTAGTCGAGAAGTATGGCGAGACCACCAAAAGCCCCGATGCCACCTACATGAAAGGCATGGCGCTGCTGAAGGCAGGCCGGCGGAACGAGGCCGGCAAAGAGTTCTTGAACGTGATCCAGAAGTATCCCAAAAGCGAAGTGGCTCCCAAAGCCAGAGAACAACGGAAAGCGCTTGGGCTGAGTGTTCCCTCAGCCCAGGCGGCCCCCCGTAAAAAAAGACGTTAAATGCGGCTGCTCATACTCCTCTCCCTGCTGTTTTCCATTTCTCTTTCCGCCGGCGAAGATCCCCACAGTGTTTACGCGTTTACCGGCAAGACTCCCAAATTGGATGGCGTGATCTCACCCGGTGAGTGGGACGACGCGACTCAGTTTTTTGGGGTAAAGGACTGGACCCCGCAATTTAGCCCGACTACCAATCCGAAGGATCTCTCGGTTCATGGCTACGTCAAGCACGACGATAAGCGGCTCTACTTCGCCTTCGATGTAACCGACGATGTCCTCTACGGCATCGACACCCCGCGCTGGCTTCCCGATGTTAATCCGAAGGCGCACGAGCTCACCCGCGATGGCTTCCCGTGGTTCGGCGACGAGATGGAACTGCTGATCAACGCGTCGAATAAATGGACCGGCAATGAGAACCCGGCAGGCAATGGCTCGGCGTGGCAGATGGTCTGCAACCTGACCAAGTCCCGCCTGGGCGGCATCGGTAAAGGCGGCTTGCTCGAAGGCGAGCCAAGAAGCGACCAGAAGGCGTGGGACACTTATCGGAAGTGGATCACCACCGGCGCGCAGCAGGCAGTCGCAAAGGTGAAGCCCGGCGGCAAGGGGTACATTATCGAGTGGGCGGTAAACTTCAACCCGTGCCTTGAAGTGGATCCGGGTAAATTTTATTCCACGGCGTTGGGCGACCGGAAAATGGGATTGAACATCGCTCTCGGCGACTTAGATGAAAAGGCTGCCGGCGAAGGTAACTTCGGAAATTTCCATCATGAGGACTGGTTTGCAGGGCAGAAGGATCTCCGCACGAACGTGCGGCAATGGGGGACATTATGGATCATAGCGGGAGCGAAAACGGGACCCCAAACGAAACCGGCGGCAAGCCGGCCGAAACGTACGAAACGCTAGCGAAACTGGTCGACCATCTTCTGCTGCGGCCGGATCTTTCCGAAGACGAAGTGGCTGAAGGTTGCCGTCTCGCTCGCGAGTACAACGTATGCAGCGTCGTCGTGCGGCCTTCGGATGTCGATCAGGTGGTTCGCTGGATGAGCGATAGTCCTGTGCGCGTCGCCAGTACCGTCGGCTACCCGGACGGGTCCACGAACACCGGCGCGAAGCTTTACGAAGGGCGCGATCTGCTCCGCCGCGGCGTCAAGGAAATCGACATGACCATCAACATCGGGAAGATGATCTCCCGCCAGTTCCAGTATGTCGAGATGGAACTGCTGCAGATGGTCAAGTCCTGCCAGGAATCGGGCGCGCTGTTGAAGGTGGACCTGGCCTCGAAGTATCTCACCGAAGACCTGAAGATCATCGCAACCAAAATCTGCAAGCGGATCGAGTCTCCGTTCCTCTGCGTCGATTACAACCTGCGCGATCTGGCGCTGGTGTTTCCGTTGCTGAAGGACCGCGTGCAGTTGAAGGCCTCCTCCGGAATCGAGTCGTTGGCTGAGGCCCTCGAGGTCCGCGACGCTGGATGCACCCGCTTCGGCACCACCGCGACCGCATCGATTCTCGAGGACTGGAAGACCCACCTGGAACAGCAAGCCGCCGGCGCCGCGGCGGAAGGCTGATCCTTCCGTGATATCCTGATACACCTGTCCATATGGCGCTCCGAAAGTCTCTACCGCGAATCTGTATAGCCATGGGTTTTTCCGATACGGAGAAGCTGCTGCAACATGCCCGGCGAGAGTACGACGAAGGGGAGCGTTTCTTCGAGTTCCGCCTCGATTACCTTCCGGACCCCGAAAGCGGCGTACAACTGATTCGTTCGTTCCTCGCCGAATATCCCGATGTGACCCTGCTCGCCACTTGCCGCCGGCATCAGAATCACGGCAAGTTCAACGGCTCCATCGAGGAGCAGATCCGGATTCTGGATGCTGCGGTGGATGCGGGAGCCAGCGCTGTCGATCTGGAGATTGAGAGCGCGGAGGGCGTGGGCGTGAAGCTGGATTCGCTGCGCGGCCGCACCTGTTTCATCCTTTCGTACCACAATTTTGAAACGACGCCGGCGATGGATGCCGTTGTCCGCCGCATGACGAAGATCTCGGCCGACGCCTACAAGATCGTGACCACGGCGCGAAAGCC
>JANYCV010000616.1 GCA_025360145.1 Acidobacteriaceae bacterium | reverse complement strand
GCCGCCTTCTCCTCGGCAATCTGCCGGGCCTGGACTCGCATATAGTCCGCGTGCCCGCGAAGGCTCTGCGCGACTCCCGTTCCAAAACGGTCCGCCTGGATCAGGACCGCAACCAGCTTCTTCAGATCGTTCACACCAGTGCGCTCAGCTAAGTTTCTGAGGGCCTCGATCCTTCGCTTGCCAGCCTTCAACTCCAGGTTCACCAGCGAATATTCCTCACTGATCTCCGGGTGGGCGTGCTCCAATTCCTTGGCCACCTGCATGATGGCCTGGTCCAGACCCAATCCAGACTCTACGCAGACCACCATCAGATCGAGAGAGTTGGAAAGTCCGCGCTGAATCTGTTTCTGCCGGCGCTGGCCGGCGATCTTCACATACTCATTCGGTCCGAAAAAGCCCACTGCCGTTGCAGCAAGCACCGCCATTACCTTATTGGCCTGTTCTGCGCCCGTGTTAGCGACAACCAAAAGCGTAATTAGGGGCAGCAGGATCGCGAACACCAGTTTCGTGCCGTACAACGTCTTTAAAGCGTTATCCCCGCGGAAGCCGGCGCGGATCAATCGCCGCTGCATCGCGTTCGCATCTTTCGGATTGGAAGGAATCACGTTGCCGAACTTTTTCATCAAGCTGGCAAAAACCAGACTCGGATGTGGCCCGGCCTGTTCGCGCGGGTCGATCAAAACTCCGGAAACGCGCTCCATCGCCTCCTTGGGACGAACCCAAAAGCGCAGGCCGGCCACCGAGATCAGGACCACCAGGAACACGAACAGGAACAAACTCATGAAAATAGCCATCGTGGTCAGACCTCAATCGTTACAATTTTCTTCATAATCAGGTATCCCGTAATCTGCAGAAAGACCGCGATACCTATCATCAAGTTGCCGGTTTCGTCCTGGAAAAAGAACTTCACGTAATCCGGATTGGTGAAGAACATCATGATGGCAACGCCAATCGGAATACACGTGAGAGCGATACCGGTTAGCTTGCCGTGCGCGCTGATGGCGCGAATCCGGCCCCGGAGCTTGAACCGCTCGCGAATGATGTAGGCCAGCTTGTCCAGAATCTCAGCCAGGTTACCGCCTGTGCGTTTCTGCAACAGAACCGCCGAGACAAAAAAGTGAACATCCAGCAGCGGAACCCGCTTAGCAAACGACTGCAGAGCCACGTCCAAGGGAAGCCCGAGGTTGTGCTCCTCGAAAGTGCGGCGGAACTCCCCAGCGAGCGGCTCTGGAAATTCCCGGTGGATCATCTCCAGCGAAACCGAGAAGGCATGGCCGGCACGCATCGAACGGGAGATAAACTCCAGACTGTCGGGAAAAATCTCCTCAAATGCCTTGATCCGCTTCCCCTTCAGCCGAAGAACATGCAGCAGCGGGAGAAACCCGGCGAAGATCGCGATGAAGATCGCCAGCGGCCGCGCCGAATCGGATAGGACGAAGTACATAATCACATACGCGCCGATAAAGAATGCCATGCAGCTATGAATGAATCGGCCGGGATTCCATTTAAGACCAGCCTGTTCGAGCAATTGCTTCAGCTTTTCATTCAGCTTGTAACGCTCGAGGATACCGAGTACGATTTTTCCTTTCGCCGGTTCTTCCACGGTAAAGAGTGCCGGCTCTTCGGAGTTTGAGATCTTGGCTTTCTTCTGCTGTTTCCCCATCAAACGGCCCTTAATGCGGTCCATGTCCGCGTTCCGAACGGACTTCGATAGCACCAGCCAGACTGCCAAAGCAAGCAGCCATATGCCGACTACTGTGAATATGAAAGTTGTCATCGGTATGTCCTCAAATCTCCATCACTTCGTCGAACAGGTCGGGACGCAGCCGGATCCCCGCCGCCAGCAATTTCTCGTAGAACTTAGGCCGGATGCCGGTGGCCGCAAATCGGCCGATCACCTTGCCCTCAGGACTAAGGCCACGCTTTTCGAACACAAAGATGTCCTGAAGGGTGACGATGTCACCTTCCATTCCCGTCACCTCCGTGATGCTCATTATGCGGCGCGAACCGTCGCTGAGACGCATCGGCTGCACAAGCACATTCACTGCGGCGGCGATCTGCTGGCGGATGGAAAGCACCTGCATGTTGGAGGCAGCCATCGAAACCATCACCTCCAGACGCGAAACCGCGTCGCGAGGGCTGTTGGCGTGTACCGTAGTCAACGAGCCATCGTGGCCCGTATTCATCGCCTGCAACATGTCGAGCGCCTCTCCGCCGCGGACTTCACCAACCACGATGCGGTCGGGACGCATACGAAGGCTGTTTACCAGCAATTCTCTAATGCGGACGGCGCCAGTTCCTTCCAGGTTCGGCGGTCTGGTTTCGAGGCGGGCTACATGCGGCTGCTTCAATTGGAGCTCGGCCGCGTCCTCAATGGTGACGATACGCTCTTTTGGATTAATGTACGCCGACAGCGCGTTGAGCAGTGTAGTCTTACCGGAACCGGTGCCGCCGGAAATAATGATATTCAGTTTCGCCTTCACGGCGGCTTCCAGCAGTTCCATCATTCCGGGCGTCATCGCCTTGCGATCCACCAGATCCGGCGCCGTGAGCTTGTCCTGCGCAAAGCGGCGAATCGACATCAGCGGCCCGTCCAGCGCAAGCGGAGGAATAATTGCGTTGACGCGGGACCCATCCATCAGCCGGGCATCCACCATTGGCGTCGATTCATCCACCCGCCGGCCAACCTGCGACACGATTTTGTCGATGATACGGAGCAGGTGCTGATCGTCGCGGAAGGTAACGCTCGTCAATTCCAAAAGGCCGTTGCGCTCTATGTAAACCTGTTTGTGACCGTTGACCAGAATGTCGGAGATGGTGTTATCGGCGAGCAGAGGCTCGAGCGGGCCAAGACCGAAAACCTCATCCAGCACCTCATCTGAAATCTGTTGCTTTTCAAGGCCGCTCAGCAGCGTCGGTTCTCCGTCGATAAGCGAGATCAGCGCCTGCCGGACTTCTCCGCGGACGCGCTGGTTGTCGATCGTAGCCAAAGCTTCGAGATTGATCTTGTCGAGAAGCTTCCGGTGCAGCGTGAATTTCAGTTCCTGGTATTCCGGCTTGAGGCTCTGGCGAGGCTGGCTGGAGTTCTTCAGCAAGCGTTGCTCCCACGAGAGTTGTGCGGGCGATTTTTGATCGAAGGTTGGAAGCATTTTAATCTATCGGTCTATGTTTGAGAGAACGCAGGCCGGGTTGTGGCGAATCCGGAAGGCCCCTTCTTGTCAAGCCTCACCGAACCGCAGAGCTTGCTTGCCAGCTCCTCTACCGCCTTGCCTAATTCTGTATCGCCTTCCAGAGCCTCTCCCAGCGTGACCACCCGGTGCAACGAAAAGTAGTCGTTCGGAAGGCTGATGTCGATTGGACTGCCGAAGAGCTTGCTCAAATCCGATCCGCTCAACCCATCGCGCTTATCCAGGCGATTGATGATCATCTGAAAACGGGTTGAATCAAACCCGAGGTGGTTCAGGAGCTTGATAGCCCGCCGGGCCAGATGCAGGCTTGCAAGTTCGGAGGTAGATACCAGGAACGCCCGATCCGATTGCGAAAGCGCCAACAGGCTGACGCGGTTGAAAATCGACGGAAGGTCCACCACCACCCAATCGTAGAGCATGCTTGCATACTGCAGAACATCGTGCAAACGGCCCGCATCCACGGGTTCGGAATAAGGCATTTCAGGAGCCGGCAAAACTTCTATCATCCCAGCGCTCACGGTCATCGACGACCAGAGCCGGGCATCCATTTGTTCCGCCTTCTGAAGTACATCAACCAAAGAATGGGTCTGGTCTAATTTTAAGTAGAATCCGAGCGTTCCACCCATGAGGTCAAAATCGGCCAGCAAGACCCGCTTTCCGGTCATACGCTGCAACGCGAACGCCGTTTGAGCTGCCAGTGTCGAGGCCCCGGACCCTGGCTTCGTACTTGAAAAAACAACCACCTTCCCCAGTTCACGCTCCGTACCGGCCTCCGGCCGGAGCAGGCGCTGTAGCCTTGAGATCGCCGCGTCCTGAGCAGAAGGATCAAACGGCGCATGCAAAAATTCGGAAGCTCCAACCCGCAGTGATCGAAGGATCGCGTCCGAATCGTTCTTCAGATGTAATCCGACAACCTGGATCGGCGGCTTTTGTGCGCTGATGTAGCGAATCAGATCGCAGGCTGCGTCAAGGTCGGTGGCGAGATCGAGGAGAATCACATCGGGACGGAGTTGGCGAAGGCGCATTTCAAGAGTTTGCTGTGCCGGATACACCTTCAAGTCGGACACAACCTGGAAGCTCTTGATCCGTGCGACCGATTGAGAAAACTGGTCCGCAAGCTCCCGGTTAGGGGAGATTATCAGCGCCGTGATTTCTCTTCCGTTATTCACCATGACTACATTCATCCTTTGATCGCGGATCTCTACCCTTTTGACTTCGGTCCTGCTGAATCGGACGTCTTTGCCGCTTTCGCTTTCTTCGACGGTTTTGCAGGAACGGTCGAACCCGTATTATCCTTGTCGCCGATGACTACCGGCGGAAGGAATTCCCGGAGCATGACCGGTTGCGGGATCTTGTCGCCAGGTTCGTAAGGCTTCACAATTTCCGGCGTCACAATCACGATCAGCTCAGACCGGCTCTTCTTCTCTTCCTTGCTCTTAAACAATGCGCCCAGGAGTGGAATGTTCGCCAAACCGGGAGTTTTTGAAAGCTGTTCGGCGACCCGGTCGTCGATCAAACCGCCAATCACAAAACTCTGCCCCTGTCCCAGTTCGATATTGGTTTCCATACGCCGGGTCGATAGAGCGGGAATGAAGAATCCGGAAATGTTCACCCCGTTGGCAGTATCAATCGTGGAAACTTCAGGTTTCACATACATTTTGATGGTGTTGTTTTCGGTCACCACCGGATTGAAGGTCAGACGAATTCCAAATTCGCGGAACACTATGGTAACTGCGCCGGCATTGCCGCCGCCTTGCAATACGGGAATCGGAAACTCACCACCGACCAGGAAACTAGCCTCTTTTCCATTGGTTGTCACCAAGTTCGGCTCGGCGAGGATCTGCAATACGTTTTCTTGCTGCAACGCCTTAATGAAGGCGCCGAGATTCAGATCCGGCCGGAACGCGAACACGTTCAGCGCATCAGTGATCGTGAAGCGGGGAGCGAGGCCTGGTCCAATCGCGTTGGGTAAACCCGAACTGAACTGGCCGGTCGAAACGGTGCCGATCGTATTCGCCGCACCAGTGGAAACAATATTTACACCCAACTGCTGAATCTTTACCCGATCCAGCTCGGCAAACTTGACTTTCAGAACGATTTGACGGTCCACCGGAGCAATCGGGAGCATCATATAATTGACCACTGTCTTGGCGAACGGAGACACCATGGCGACGGCGCGATCGCCGATATCCTTGGAAGAAACGCGTCCCGTCAACGACAGCGAGTCGCGCGTGGACTGGATCTGAATATCCTCCTTCGGGAAGGTTTCCTTCATCAGCCGGCGGAGCGGCTCCAGATTCTGCTCGACGTTGACGGCGTAAATGGAGCGCTGCCCGCTCTTGGACCAAACAATGATCGTCGACGTGCCGGGGGCTTTCGCGCTCAAAAGCATTTCGCGAGTGGTTACCGCCATGGTGTCCACCACCATTGGATCGCTGGAAGAGATCTGCCGGATGTCCGTCGGATAATCCAGAACAATACTCTTGCCAACTGTCAACTTCAGCTCTTCAATCTGTTGACCAAAGGCGGCCTGTTGGCCAAAGGCGGCGCACACTCCCAGAGCCAGAACCACGGGAGTACGCATGCTTCTCTTTACTTTCCGAAACGAGATACCGCTGCTAAACAGAGTCATGTCCATGATCCCCGACTAATTTGTAGGCCCCACGCGCTCGACCGTTCTGGTATTTCCGCGGATAACAACTACCTCCGGCGGCGGAGGCGGCGGCGCAACCGGAGCGACAACCACCGGCTTCGGCTGCGGCCTCGGCTTTGGCGCCGAAGCGACAGGCACCGGCTTAGACCGTCCGCCGAACAACTCGGCCATTCCCCTTCCTGGCGTCTTCTCAATTGTCTGATCGCTGCCATTACGAAGCACTAGCTGAATGCTGCCTTGATTTCCCGCGAGCGTGAGGGTCTCGGCCTGCTCCGGAGTCGCCAGCAATGTGACTGTCGGCGTATTGATAGCTTGGCCGCGGCCATCCGGCTGAATGGTCTGTCCAGCCGACAGGACCAGCAAATTCTGCAAAACCGTGGCGGTCATTGAAGCGTCTGAGTTAGGCAGCCGCCCCGTAACCAGGACATCGACGCGCAATCCAGGAAGCACGAATCCGGCGACACCGGCGACGTCGGTCACCCGAACCGTCACGGCTCTCATACCTACCGGGATGATTGGCGCCAAACCGGCGCCGCTGCCCCGAGCAGCCAACCGGCCTTCGTTAATAGGCTCATCGAGCAGGATGTTGCTGACCACCGGACGGTCCACCACTTCATTGATGTTTGAAAAACCACCCTTCGGAAACTGTTCAGCGGGGATTTTGGCGACCCTCAGATCGGTGGCCTTTATGGTTAAACCGACGGATAGTGGCTTCGCCGCGACTACCACGTCTTTCACGTCGGTAGGCTGACTACTCTTGGCGCCACCAGAGCCCGACGTGACCTTATAAAAAATCGTCGAAACGATGAGCGCGAATATCAGGCTGACGGCCAGAACGGTCAGAAATCTGCGGTCCATTAAATCACTCCCCTAATGCTACTCACAGCGCTTCCCTTCAAAAACTCACGCATCACCAAACTCATCGAGGCACCATCGCCAGCCACACTCCCAAAGTAATCGCGGGCGCGTACGGAATCGACTCGGCGCTCTTAGGCTTGGACTCGCCGGAGCGTTTCCGCCTCAATAATCCCCGTATAGCCTGAAAGGTTACCACTCCCAGAGCGATAATGCCACCGGCTCCGGCAGTCCACAGCGCAGCCTCAAACGATTTGCTGTAGCCCAACAAAGCCCCGAACCCCGCCATCAACTTGATGTCGCCGGCCCCCATCCCGCCAAGAACGTAAAAAACCAGAAAGACTAAAAAGCCGCACGCGGCGCCTGCCAGAGCCAGCGGCAAACCGATCCACCCGTGCCGCGCCATCTGGCAACCTATACCGCCAATCAGCGCCGCCAGGGAAGTCCAGTTCGATACCCGCCGTCGGGCGAGGTCTTCCACCGTCGCGGCGATTCCAACCAACCCGGCAATCCAAATTTCCGCTGTCATCTTAAGCCACCACCTCAAAACCAGATCCAGAGGGAACCAAGAAAGAGTAGTACCTCTATACCCATCTGGCTATGACCTCACACACTAGTTGCTTTACATAGTACTTTCGGCGGTAATGTTTGTTTTCATTAGCCCTAAGACTTGTTTTTTCCATCAGTCCCCCTCATTTTGGATCGGCCTTCCGCAAAAAGAGGACCGCTTTCCCATCATCGGCAACCACCTTCCAGTCCTTTGCCTGCTTGAGAAGCGAACTCAACGGCCAACTAACAGGAGCAAGAACCATTGAAAACTTGTACTTGGCCAGTATTGCGCTCCAGTTGTACTGCCCTTGCAGAACCGCAAGATATTCCTTACCAAGTTCTTCTCCATAGAAGTCGCTGCGACCGTCCATAAACACCTTAGTCGCAGGATAGAGATGGAATATCAGGTAATCTCCCCACTGGTCTGAGGTAAGCACCCTAGCGGCGGCGATCTGATCCCGATTCGCGCTGAGTATCTTCGCCGGAAATCGCTCATCAGAGAAATCCGTAGGCCACTGGATGGCGTGGCCTATGAAGACCAGGCTCAGAGCGAACACCGCCGGCCAGATGCTCACCCAGCGGAAGCCGCTACCCATTTCCCCGGCCAGTTGGTTCAGGATTCCCGGCAATGATTTTCCGGATCGGTCTTTGCTCCAATCAAGCCACCATTTCGTCGCCTCGATCGCAATAATCGGCCCGGCCAAAAGGACAAAAATGGTGACGTGACGCGCCGATGCCAGGGCGGTGTGGGCGAAGTAGACGATCCACAGCGGCTCAACGATCCGGCGGCGGCGCAGCAAGCCGACTGCGGCCGCAAAACCCAGGAACAGCAGAATTTCGAAGTAGAGCATGCTTTCCGAGTGAAAGTTGGGAGAGTGAAACTCCTCCACCATATCTTTGATCCAACCGGACCGGAGATATTCGATCACATGCTTGTGGAGCCCTAATCCATAAGGGTTCAAGACCGTTGCCAAGCTGCAGCCTGCCAGTAGCGCCGGGTACCGGAAGACGCTGGACCACCTGCGATTTTCCAGCAAAAACGTTTCTATCAGGGTCCCAACGGCCAGCAGCCCCGCGATGGCTATCATTAGCAGGAACCCTCCGTGCAGGTTCGTCCAGAGCGCGGTGAGAGGAATCAAAAGCCAGACATGCCAACTGGGACTCGACCGGTCCCGGTCCAGCATCCACATAGTGATTACTAAAAACAGCAATGTGAACAGGTGCGGCCGCGCGTGATAGTGAATGGAAGCCGCTGCGGCGCAAAAAAGCGTAATGGCCAACGAAAAAAACAGATTCGCTTTCCGCCATAGCATGTGGCGCAGAATGATGGTCGCAATCAGCGAGATCATCAAACCGGAGAGCAGCACGACCCCCTTGAGACCCATGCTCCGAAATAACCATCCATAGATCACATCGGCCAGCCATTCCCAGGCAAACCATGGCTCACCCGATTTCGAAAAGGAGAAAAGGTCTGTAGTGGGCACAGCATGGTGATCGAGGATGTACTCGCCGGTCCGGATGTGCCAGCCGGTATCGCCATCGGTCAACAACTGGTTCCACGCTTGACCGGAAGAAAACATCCAGAGCATCATGGCAAGGAAGAAAAAATCGGAGAGCGATGGAATGAACAGTTTTCCCCACCAGGTTTGGAGCACCCTGGTCAGGTTGGCTGCGGGTTTGCGGGACGCAATCGATTGGGGCGCGCCCACTTCAACTCGCCCTTTCACGGCCGGCTTCGACCGGGCCTAGCAGCCGCCGTCCGTGGAGCGCGAGTTGGAATCGGTCTTTCATCCCAGTCTTCTCAAAAACATGCATCAGATGAGTCTTAACGGTTCCCGGAGTGATCAACAACGCCTCCGCGATTTCCTTATTCTTCAGTCCACGGCAGAGATGTTCGACGATGTCCCTCTCTCTCCGCGTAAGTCGAGGTAGCCTGACGCGTTCCTCGCGTCCGGCATCGAGAGATTCCAAAGATACCTCAAACCAAATTTCACCCTTTGCCACGCGGCTCAAACAGTCTAGCATTTGTGAGACCGGCGCGGATTTGCGGAGAACACCCACCGCTCCCATTTGGAGACAGCGGATGGTTGCGTTCGCGGCAAGTTCGGTGTCTGGCCAAAGGACAATTTTCGAGGAAGGCGCGATGGAATGCATCTGGGAAATAATATTGGGCAACGTTCGTCCGTTGCCCGGCCCGCCAATTAAGATGATGTCCGGGCGCAAGCGCTCTATTTCCGGAAATGCTTCCAGAATTTCGCCGGAGTGGCCGCAGAGATGAAAAAGCGCACTAGCGGACAGTACTCTGATGAGCCCTTCCACCACAATCGGCTTCGCTTCGCAAAGGTAGACGGACGATTCTGTCACTGGCACTTGCCCCTGACGAGTACTATCGGCAGAAGATAGCAATCCATTTAGGATCTGGCCGGAATTTATGCAAAAAGTGCGGTTTCTAGAGCGGCTCCCACCTGAAGCAGAAACTTCTCGGCAAACCCGCGTCCTACGATCTGGATGCCGATGGGTAATCCCGCGGCACTCCGGCCACATGGCAGCGATAGCGCGGGAAGCCCCAACGCGTTGATACCGCGAACAAACCGGGTGGCGGCGAGGCGAACGTCTTCTTCGACACCGTCGATCATCACGCTTTTCTGGTCAATACGAGGCGCCGGAATCGGCGAGGCCGGCGTGAAAAGACAATCCACTCGTTTAAACACTTGCCGGAACTCTTCCTGCATAACACGGCGAGCCCGCTGGGCGTTCACGTAATCGGTGGCCGGCAACAGGCGCCCCTGATCGAGCAAAGCCAATACGTCGGCGCCAAACTTCGATCGGTCGCCCATATAGCGCTCCAGAACCGCCGATGCCTCCGACATCAAAATCACCCGCGAGATGGTGTTTAGCGCGGCGATATCGGGTACGCGGACTTCGATGACGCTTGCGCCCAACGATTCGGCGATCCTTCTTGCGTTCTCAACAGATCTCCGCACCTCGCTGTCTAGAGAGTCGAAATAGAAATTAACGGGCCAGCCGATTCGAACACCCGCCAGAGAAGGATTGTCCGAAGGAAGGTAGCTTTCCACCGGGCGGGCGCTGGTGTTGGGATCACGCGGATCGTGCCCGGCGATGGCATCCATGGTGACGGCGGTGTCGCGAACCGTCATGGTCAATGGGCCCATGTGATCCAGGCTGAGGCCCAAGGGCATGCAGCCGAACTTGCTGACGCGACCAAAGGTGGGCTTCAAGCCCACCGTCCCGCAGAAAGCGGCAGGAATGCGAATCGACCCCCCGGTATCGGTGCCCATTCCCATTGGAACAATTCCAGCAGCAACCGCCGCACCTGAGCCCCCGCTCGAACCTCCTGGAACGCAATCCAAATTGTGAGGGTTGTGGACAGCTCCGAAATGGGGGTTATTGGAGGTCACTCCATAGGCCAGTTCGTGAAGGTTCGTCTTTCCAATAATAACCGCGCCGGCGGCCTCAAGCCTTTCGACCACTGCGGCATCGAACGCTGAGACGAGATCGGCAAACAGCTTTGATCCGCCCGTGGTTCGGACTCCCTTCATGTGGAATAGATCTTTTACCGCGACCGGAACTCCATGCAGAGGGCCACGGTGTTTGCCTTGCGCCAATTCCGAATCGAGCGCTTTCGCCCGCGCGCGGGCCGGCCCGTCGAGCACTGTGATAAACGCGTTCAGCTTCCCATCTTTTTCAGCGATGGCCGCCAGGGTCTGGTCGATGAGCCTGGCGCTGGTCAATGTTCCGGCTTTCAGATGCCCGGCCGCCTCAAGAATCGTCACTTGGCCTGCGGCGAGGCTTCAAAGATCATCGCCGAATCGGTATCGGGCGGAAACGACGCGGCAAGCCTCCGAAAAGCTTCCTCCAGTCCATCTAATGGAACAGCGAGGCGATCTATGTCGGATTCCGGGATTCCGAGTCCGTACGCCTCGGCGAGAGTTTTCCAGTTCTTCATAAATGTTATTTTAGCTTCCGGCCGGATTTAGGGCTTCGCTTTGGCAATTTCCTTGATGCGGATATTGCGGAACATGACGATGGTGGACATATCGTGCAGTTGCAGACCAATGGGGCCCACCTTACTGCGCTTTGGGTCGCCGGGGTGCTGCATGATGAGATGGCCGTTCAACTTCACGCGGATGATGTCGTTTCGGGATTCGATATCCATGGAATTCCAATCGTTGTCAATCTGAAAGCCCGTTTTCGCCACCTCGAACAGGTACAGGCTGCCAGTGGGGTATTGGTCCTTGTAGCCGTTGCTGATCTGAATCTCGTACCCGATGTGGGACGGCGTGTTTTTTGGATCCGCCTGGGCGCCGAACGAATGAATCGCGCGCGTTTGATCTCTCAGTGAGACCCCGCTGTTGCCACCGAGGCGCGTCCACCATTCCAGGTGCAGGTCGAACTCGCCAAACTCTTTTTTGGTGTAGAGCCACGATTGATTGGGATCCGTCTTTGCATTCTTAGCCAAGTCGCGCTGACCAAGCAAAGTACCGTCTTTCATCACGGTCCATACGCCGTCGCCCTTCACCTCCCAACCGTCGAGGTTTTTTCTATTGAACAGGTCCACCGTTTGTGAGTTTGCCGCAGTAGCGAGCAGAAGAAGGAGGGATAGCCGCTGAATGATCATCGCAAATAATGATATGACAAAAAAGAAGCGGCCACAAACCGATGGGTTCGTGGCCGCAGTTTTCAGGAGTTATTTATGCTTCGGATCACGCGGTGCGGCGCAGGGGCACCAACTCGCTGAGCTTTGGCTTACCCGGCCGGATGGGAACCACGTTCGATTCGTCCGGCAATTCGGGAACTTCGCTTCGCATCGTTCCATTGAAATATTCGTCCAAAGGAAAAAGACCATAAGGCTGCAGTTCCCGAAACCGTCTGCCGAGGCGCTGCTGAATGCGATAGACCGTATGGAAAAACGGACCCCGCTCCATGTTCAGCCTTTTGCAACAAAGCTTCCAATCGGCACCCAATAAGAAGTGATACTTGAAAATTCGGTATTCTTCATCAGTCAGCGAACGCTTGCTGATATTACAGAAATCAGCCGCGTATTCTTCCTCTTTGAGCCCATAGGTCTGTCTCTTATTCGACCTTGGGTTAAATTCTAAGACTGCGCTGTTCAATGGTTTGTCTTTCGCGGAACACAGCCGAAAGTGATCGAAGCACAACCGGAATATCGTCCGGAAAAC
>JANYCV010000584.1 GCA_025360145.1 Acidobacteriaceae bacterium | reverse complement strand
CCAGAATCGTAGTATCGGCAGGCACCGTGAACCCGGCCATCTCGGCGATCTTCGGCGCGGGCTGCCCCACGCAATTCGGATTCACGCTCCACATCGGCGGAATCAGCAGCAGCTTGGCCAGTGCCTGCTTCTGTTTCTCATCGCAGAGAAAAGCCTTCTGCGCTTTGAGCTCGGCGGTGATCTTCTCGCGCAGCGAGTTCTCGGCGACAATGGCCTGTTCACTCGAACAAAGCGTGCCGTAGTCGAACGACTTGCCGGAGACCACTTTGGCGACGGCTTCGGCAATGTCCGCGGTCTTCTCAATCAGCACCGGGACGTTTCCAGGGCCGACCCCGAACGCTGGCTTCCCGCTGGAATACGCCGCTTTCACAATACCCGCGCCGCCCGTCGATAGGATCGCCGCGGTGCGTTTATGCCGCATCAGTTCGTTGGTAGCTTCGAGCGTAGCGCTGTCGATGCACTGGATGATGCCGTCCGGCGCTCCGGCCCGCACAGCGGCGTCAGCGAGGATGGCAGCAGTTTCACAGGTGCATTGCTTAGCCCGTGGATGCGGGCTGAGAACAATCCCGTTCCCTGCCTTGAGCGAGATCAGAATCTTGTAGATCGCGGTAGAGGTCGGGTTCGTAGTCGGCAGGATCGCGGCGATCACGCCCAGCGGAACACCGATCTCGACGATCTTCTTCTCGGCATCGTCGCGCAGAATCCCCACCGTCTTCATCCCGCGCATGGTGCGCGGCAGCAGATCGGCGGACAGCAGATTCTTTGCCAGCTTGTCGCGGGCATTGCCGTAACCGGTTTCGCTTACAGCCAGCTCGGCCAGATGCTGCGCGTTCTCGCGCGCAGCCAAAGCCATGGCCTCGACAATACTGTCGATCTGTTCTTGTGAAAATGTCCGGTACTTCTGCCAGGCCGCATAGGCTGCATCCACCTTTGTGCGGACCTCTTGCAGAGCGAGGAGGTCGGAATCGTGCAACATTCGCTAATCTAAACCGGCGGCAGCAACTACCCGATCGAGCCGCTGGCCTTCTTCGCTCCGGGAAGCACCTTCTCAGTGTCGGCGGTCGGATTCGGAATCACGTGAACCGCAACCAGTTCCCCTACACGCCGCGCTGCCGCCGCGCCTGCGTCGGTGGCCGCCTTCACTGCGCCCACATCGCCCCGGCAAGTGACTGTCACGAAGCCGTTGCCGATGTACTCTTTGGCCTGCAAAGTGACTTTCGCGGTCTTCACCATCGCATCGGCCGCTTCAATGGCGCCAATTAATCCCTTCGTCTCAATCATCCCGAGGGCTTCCATTTATCCTCCTGCAAAGTGCTGAAACTTCACCGTATCACATCGCCCGATCGATCTTAGTCGATCTCGATTTCCCGGCGTGGAAACAACCCGTCACCGTAGACGGGCACCAGACTTTCGTTACCGTCCCGATCGATCGCTTTCACGCCGAAGACATACTCATCCACCGAGACATTTTCGAGCGTGAACTCCTTCACGTTGCCGGCGAAGATCTCGTTCTCCCAGAACGGCGCCCGCGTGGACCGGTAGACCACCGAGAAGCCCAGCAGGTCCGGCTCCGGATTCGCGTAGGTCCATTTCAGCACCATATCATAGCGGGACTTGCCACGGCCGCGCCGTTACGCTTAGTCACCCGAGTGATATAAGCTGGCGAGTTATTCGCAAATGTATCCGTGGCGGTGTGCTGGTTGGCGGGGTTCCCGCTGGCCGTGGTGATGCGCACGGCGGGGAATCCCTGGGCGATGAAAGGCATGTGATCGCCGCCGCGCCCGAAGCGGTCCTCGCGAAAAATGATGGCGAGCTTCATCGACGGCACGTAGCGTTCCCCTGCGATTTTCAGATACCGCGCCAGCTCGCGTGAAGTGGAATCGCGTGAATCCGGCGAGAAGATCCGCACCGTGTTGTTGTCCGACCTTCCGTTGCCGGAAACCTCGCTGCCGATGATGTCGTTGTTCAGCACGCCTTCAATTTGACGCTTCTCCCTCTCCGCTTTCACGGCGAACGGACTGCTTCCGATCAGTGCCTGCTCCTCCCCGGCGAAGGTAACGAACACGATGGTTTTCTCGAACTGATGCTGGCTCATGATGCGCGCCAGTTCCATCACCGCCGCAACGCCGCTTGCATTGTCGGTAACGCCCGGCGCGCGGGCGGCGACAGCCTTCTCCTCGTCCACTTCCGGTTGTTCTCCGGGGTCGGGCGTGCCGGGCTTGGAGACGCGGTTGAGCGAATCGTAGTGCGCGGAGACAATCACCTGCCGGTCTTTGTTCGTAGTTCCCGGCAACACCGCCACCACGTTCACCACTTCCACGTCGCGGAACACGCGAGGCTGCTTCTTCACTTTGTAGCTGTCGTAGTAAACCTCCAGCTTTGGACTGTAGCTGCGGAACTGATCGTAGATCCACTTCCGCGCCGCGCCGATGCCGTGAATCGGATCGTCCGTTGCCGAGAACGTATTCCGCGTTTCGAAGCTTTCCAGTTTCTTCAGAGTGGCGATGATGTTCTGCTCGGAGACTTCATCGACAATCTTCTTCACCGTCGCGTTGATGTTCTTCGGAACCACCTGCCCGAACAGCAGCGTCTGAACAAATAGCAAAACGGCGAGTCGCATGGAGATTCCACAAGACACCAAATCCGCTACTCCGTTGCCGGATTACAATGAGGTTCCATCATGCAGGCTTCCTCAAAAGTCCCCGCCGTTCCACTCCCAAGCGAGGCGCAGTTCTTCGGACACCCCCGCGGACTCGCCACTCTCTACTTCACCGAGATGTGGGAGCGCTTCAGCTACTACGGCATGCGGGCGCTGCTGATCCTGTTCATGACGGCCAGCGTGGAGAAGGGCGGCCTGGGGTTCACCGACTCGAAGTCCGGCGCAATCTACGGACTCTATACGGCGATGGTCTACATGGTCAGCCTGCCCGGCGGCTGGATCGCGGACCGCATTCTGGGCCAGCGGAAATCGGTGCTGTATGGCGGAATCGTAATCGCCTGCGGGCACTTCTGCATGGCGATGCCGGGGCTTACGCTCTTCTACATCGGGCTGGGGCTGATCGTCATTGGAACCGGACTGTTAAAGCCAAATATCAGCACCATGGTGGGCGCGCTCTACACACCGGAAGACAACCGGCGCGACGCGGGCTTCTCCATTTTCTACATGGGGATCAACCTGGGCGCGTTCCTTTCGCCGCTGGTCTGCGGATATGTGGGCGAGAAGATCAACTGGCATTGGGGATTCGGTCTGGCGGGGATCGGGATGACCATCGGCCTGATTCAATATGTGATGGGCGCCAAGTACCTGGGCACGGCGGGCCTTTATCCCGCGCCGGCGGAAAGCCCGGAAGCGGCGGCGAAACTGAAGCGGAACTTGCTGTTGGGCGTTGGGATCGTCGCCGCTCTAATTGGACTGATGACACTGTTGCCCGTCACCGCGCAAGGCGTCTCCGATGCCGGCGGCGTGCTCCTGCTGGTGGTCACATTTGCCACGTTTGCCTGGCTGATCTTCTTTGCCGACGCGACGCCGGTGGAACGGAAACGGTTCGTGGTGATCTTTGTGCTGTTCCTGGCCGCATCGCTATTCTGGTCCGCGTTTGAGCAGGCCGGCTCCACGCTGAATCTGTTTGCCGATCGCAGCACGGCGAAGGTGATCTTCGGCTTTGAATACCCGGCGAGCTGGTTCCAGTCGGTGAACTCGCTGTTCATCATCACACTGGCGCCGGTGCTGGCGTGGGTTTGGATTCGATTGGGAAAACTGGAACCGTCGATCCCCGCCAAGTTTTCGCTTGGCCTGATCTTTGTGGGCCTCGGTTTTCTGGTGATGGCAGGCGGCGCGTTGGGGGCAGCGAACGGCGTGCAGGTAAGTTCGGCCTATCTATGGGTCTGCTATCTGCTGCATACGATTGGGGAGCTTTGCCTTAGCCCGGTGGGGCTGAGTGCGATGACCAAACTGGCTCCGGTGCGCTTTGTGGGCCTGATGATGGGAGTCTGGTTCCTGGCGAGTGCCGTTGGCAACTATATCGGCGGGCGGCTGGCTTCCGTGTACGGATCGTTCGGGGTCCCATCGCTGTTCGGGATTGTGGCGGCGTTCTGCATCGCGCTGGGCTTGGTCCTGGCGATGATCGTGAACCCCATCAGGAAGATGATGGGCGGCGTGAAGTAGGTCGGCGTTTGACGGAAGTGTAAACTCATGTAAATTCTGTACGGGCCCTGTAACTTCAGCTCCAGCGGGGCCATCCTTAACCGTGTAAACAATTCGATGCCGCAGGCTTAGTTATGGCTGCGGATGAGGAAAACCTATGAAACTAAGACTATTTCTGATTTTGACGGTTGCGTTAACCCTATTCACCACGGGTGCGTTCGCAGCCGATCTTACCGGCAAATGGACGGCGGAAACCAAAGGCCGCGACGGCGAGACCCGCACCCAAACCTTTAACTTGAAGCAAGACGGCAGCACGCTGACCGGCAGCGTCAGCAGCCCCATGGGTGAAAGCCAGATCTCGGACGGCAAAGTAGACGGCGACAAGGTTTCCTTCGTCGTGAAGATGGAACGGAACGGCAACGAGATGAAGATGCCGTATACGGGCAAACTTTCCGGGGACGAGATTCAGTTCAAGGTGGAAAGCCCTCGCGGCACGCGCGAGATGACGGCCAAGAAGTCGACTACCTGACATTTAATTCCAACATGTTTCTCAAGATAAGGGCGCGGACAATTCCGAGCCCTTTTTCTTAGCGGTTTCCAGCTCAATGTCTGGTATAATTTGAAAGATGTTACCTCACGCCAGCGCCTACCTATAGTACGTCCATACCGGGCGCCAGCCCATGCAAGTTGCAGTAAATAATAGACTTTAAGGAGGAAAAAACAACTTGAGAAAACTTGTTTCCCGAGGGATCATCATGTTTGCCGGATTCCTTGCAACCCCGGTACTTCCGCATGCTCTTGATAATACGCAGGTTAAGGATTCCAACGACGACCCCCGGTTTGCGCTGTTAAAGCTGTTCTTCGAGGAGCGCGACTCGCCGGCGAGAGCACATGTTCAGGATTTTATACTTGCCGCGGATCGCAACGAACTGGATTGGCGGCTACTTCCCAGTATTTCCGTTGTGGAGTCGGGCGGCGGGAAAGAATACAAAAATAATAATATTCTCGGATGGGGATCTTGTCTGGAGAAATTTCCTTCGGTGAAAGCCGGAATCCACGCGGTTGCCAGGCGGCTTTCCACTTCCAAGCTATACAAACATAAGGGAGTAGAAGGGATATTGCGGACTTACAATTCAAACGCAGACTATCCCTCCAGGGTTAAACGGGTGATGTACACGATTAGCCCTTCCCTTACGCCCGTCGTGTTACTGCGGGACTAGACTATTCCAGCATTCGCACGCCTTGGTAAAGTCCGTAAAACAGCAGTACCGATATGATGGCAACGGCAGCCCAGCGCAAGTAGCGCTCGGTTGGGGTGCTCTCTTTTTGCTCATGTACCTTCATTTGATCATCGAGGCTGTCAAACATTGTCAGACCCTCCTATTCACATTGTCGTAATGATTCTACGCCTGATCCTTCCGGAATGGAAGGGGGTATTTGTCAGCTATCGGATGGCGTGAACGTCAATGTTCATTTCCACGGGAGATGCCTTGGGCCGGCGATACACAACCGAAGGACAAAATCGCCACCCACGAACGATTTCCATCACCTCCGAAACCGACTCCAGCCGATCTGGAGTAACTTGCAGGCCGGCAACCTCTCCGTTTTCCTTCACGGTCAACTGTATCCGCACCACCCCGTCGTAACCTGCGGAACGCACGGCTTCCTCAAAGGGTTGCAGCTTGGTCATCAGCTTAGGAGCGAGGGTGTCCACGGACGACGCCGGACATTCGAGCGTCTTTCCGAAGGTTGCCGCCGCCCGCTCTAACTTTCCGGTCTTTAATTCCTTCACCTTCGCCAGAGCGCGGAGCGATTCTTCCTTGCGGCCGGACAGTGTGAGCGCGCGGGACAATTGGTAGTACACTGCCGCCTCTTCCGGGTTCAAGCGCGAAGCCTGGCCGAAGAGTTTTGCAGCTTCCTGAGGCTTTCGCTGCGCCAGGCGCACGCGGCCTAAGTAGTAATAGTTACCCCAAAAGTCAGGGTTGAGAGCCCGGGCTTTCTCCAGCGGCTCGACAGCGCCGTCGAAATCGCCATCCTGCACCAGCGCGCCTCCCAGGAAATAGAACGCTTCGGCGTCGGTGGCGTCGGCCGCAATCGCCAGTTTTAATGCGGCTTGAGCAGCCCCGGGGCGGCGCAGACTGGTGTAGGTCTTGCCTAGTTCGCGGTGTCCGCCTGGGATGTGTGGGTCGGCACCCAGCGCCTTAACAAGGTAGCCGGCAGCCTCCTCAAAAAGGCCGCCCTCATAAGCGGCGCGCCCCATAAAAAAATTGGCCTGCGCGGTTGTGCTGGCGGCCATCATCTCCGAGGCGAGCGCGTTAGCCTTGTCCTTTTCACCCAGCCGGTAATACCCGAGTCCGAGCAGGTAGAGCACGCCCACGTCGCGCGGCTGGGCTGCGCGGAGGGATTCCAGACGCCTGACCCCCGCTGTCACCTGGCCCGTATATAACTCGCATGTGGCGAGCAACTGCTGGGCCTGCGAGTTCTCCGGATGCATTGCCGCAATTTTGGCAAATAGCGGGCGAGCGTTGGCGTATTGCTCCTGCTTGAGATAGGCGAGGCCCAGGTTCAAGAGCAGCCCCGCTTCGTCAGGAGCCGAACGAAGTGCCTGGCGATACACCTGAATCGCCTTCGCATACTGGTGAGTGCGGGAGTAGACGACGCCCAGATTGCCAAGCGCGCCGAGGTTTCCGGGCTTCGCCTTCAGGACTGCTTGAAAGCCTTGCTCGGCGCGGGCATAATCCTGGGAGGAGAGAGCTTGGACGGCCTGTTCGAAGGTGGTTTGAAGAGGGTCGGCGGCAATGAGAATTGCCGTCGACAAAACGAATACTACCAAGGACCGCACGAGTCTAGTTTAAAGCACATTTAGAACAGCAGCTTCGATACGAACTGGATATTGCGCGGATCACGAGTGTTGGTGACTTGCCGCGTGTTGCCTCTGTGACCGCCTGTTTGAAGGTGGTTTGAAGAGGCTCGGCGGCTTCCAGAATTGCCGCCGGCGAAAC
>JANYCV010000564.1 GCA_025360145.1 Acidobacteriaceae bacterium | reverse complement strand
CACAACTCCACCAGTTCGGCGGTCTTGGCGTACGTTCCCGGTGGATAGATCAAGGCCGTGGAGACGCCGTTGGCGCCGTCCTTCATGGCCTGCTCGACGATCTGCTTCATACGTTCGAGTTCAGCGGGCGTTGGCGGGCGGTCCTGGTCGCCGATTACGATCTGCCGCACCTGCGCCGCGCCGATGTTGAACACCAGATTCAGGCCGATGCCCCGCTTCTCCAGCAGCTTGTTGTATTCGGCGTAGGAGTTCCAGCGGTAGCCGGACTGCTTCAGGTCCGCTGCCATGGTGCGCTCGATCAGCGGTGCATCCGAGTGCCCTTCCCCGGCCATCATCGTGGTGATGCCCTGCGTCAGTTTGCTCAGTGCGGTGGCCTGGTCCAGCAGCAACGGAACGCTGGTGGCGCCCATCATGTCGATGAAGCCCGGAGCTACTACTTTGCCGTTGATCGCGATGCGGCGGCCGGCGCGGCCGTGCAGGTTGCCGACGGCGGCGATGCGGTCGCCCTTGATGCCTACGTCGCCGCGATACCAGGGATTACCCATTCCGTCCACGATGCGGGCGTTTTCAAGGATCAGGTCGAATTCCTGCGCGGGACTGATGGCTGCGCAGAGTATCGCCAGAAAGCAAGTTATCAGGAGAAATCGAATTTTCATTGAGCGGAAGTCCAGCCGACTATGATATCCGGTTTGCAAACTGGCTCGGCAAAATCCTAGCTATCCTTTTCGCAGCCTCCGCCGATAAGAAGCTTGTATGAAGCATATTCCGGTCTTCCGCTCGCTGAGTTTTCTGTTCCTGACGCTGGTTGCCGCCTCCAGCGCGATCACAGCGCAGACGGTGACGGTTTTACCAGTTGCGCTGACGTTCAACTATCAGGCCGGGAATTCGTTGCCCACTGCCCAGACCATTGCGGTGAAGATAAGCGCCGGCACTCCTACTTATACGGTCGCGGTTGCCGGAGTGGGCACATTGTGGTTAACGGTTACGCCGGATGCCGGGAAGCTGCCAGCAACCCTTAGCGCGCGCGTGAATCCTACCAGCCTCTCGGTGGGCCAATATCTAGCCACCATCACGGTAACGGTGGCTGGAGTGGCCGCGCCGGTGAACGTTCCGGTTACTCTCAATGTGTCAGCGCCTTTGCCCACGTTGACATTGAGCGCCTCGACGCTCTCATTTGCGGCGCCGCCAATGCCACCGGCCCCCCAAGTAATTCGCCTCTCGGCAAGCGGTTCTCCGCTTTCGTTCACGGCCGCCGTTGCGGGCGCGCCATGGGTCCAGATCAGTCCGGCCAGCGGCGTATTGGTGCCTGGCGCCCAACTACCCTTCACGGTCACGGTAGATCCTACGAGTCTGAATCCGCAGACCCTGCCCTATACGGCTAAGATCACCATCGCGGCTCCGGGAGCGAGCACGGCAAGTAAACAGCAAACCATTACAATCAGCCTTACCGTCTCCGCTGTCACTCCCACGCTGGCAACCATCTGGCCGGCTTCGCTCCCGCTGAATGCCTCGGCGACTACCATCACCATTCGAGGGACCAACTTTTACAGCGCGTCTGTGGCCAAGATAACCGGTGTGTCCGCTCCCCTTGCGACCAAGTTACTCGGCAACGACGCGCTGGAGGCCGTAATCCCGGCCGCATTGCTAAACACAGCGACGACGCTGAACGTCATCGTGTCCAATCCCGCGCCCGGCGGCGACTCCATCGGACTGCCTCTCGCCGTTGGGGCGGCCAGCGTCATTCAGAGCGTCGTCAGCGCGGCAAGTCTTCAGCAAGGGGCCGTGAGTCCGGGAGAACTAATTACGCTGTTCGGCGCTGACATTGGACCGACCACCCCGGGTATTCTTGCCGATGCGAATAACGATGGATTCGCCGACGTCACCCTGGGGGCGATTACGGCAAGTGTTGACGGAGTGGCGGCTCCGCTGGTGTACGTCAGTCAAAATCAGATCACTCTACAGGTACCCTACGAAGCAACCGCCGGCGCCGGCAAGATACTATCTGTTACGAAAGGGGCAGGACCGGCAGTCACCACCACCGTTACGGTTTCCCTTACCGCGCCCGGTATATTCAGTCTTGACGGTTCCGGAGCCGGTCCTGCCGCGGCGCTGAACTACAACGCAACCACCGGACTATACTCGGTCAACGCCAGCAGCAATGCCGCCAAGCTGGGCGATACCGTCGTATTTTACGTCACCGGCGAGGGGGATTATGCCACGGGCGTGAGCCCCAGGACCGGCCTTATCTTCCCGACCACCATCACGCCGATCCCGCAACTTACTCCGCTTCCGATAGTGACCATTGGCGGTGCCGCGGCGACGGTTTCCTACGCGGGCCCTTCCGTTGGATCGTTGTTAGGACTGCTCCAACTGAACGCGGTCATTCCCGCCGGAAGCACAATCGGCGCGGCAGTGCCCATTTCCGTCAACATTGGTGGCATTCCCAGCCAAGCGGGCGTTACCCTCGCGGTGAAATAATCAGGCGAGCCGGAACGCGTCGATTTCGGCGATCTCTTCGGCGGCGAGGCGGAAATCAGCCGCACCGACCACTCCGTCCACCTGGGCAGGGGAGCGAATCCCGACAATAGCCGCGGTGACCGCCGGGTGCCGGAGCGTCCAGGCAATGGCAACCTCACCGGGCGTCCGGCCGTGCCGCGCGCCGATCTTGCGCAACACTTCCACCAGTTCCAGATTGTGCGAAAGCTTCGGTTCCTGAAAGTGCGGCGTTCTGCGGCGGAAGTCGTCTTCGGGCATCGCCGCCACGCGCTCCTTCGTCATGGTGCCGCTCAACAAACCGGACTTCATAGGAGAATAAACGATGACTCCGATGTTGTGCGCGGCCGCGTAGGGAAGAATAGCCTCTTCAATCTCCGGGGAGATCATCGAGTAAGGGGGCTGCAATGACGTAATCGGCGCAATCGCCTGCGCGCGCGTCAGTTGGTTCACATTGAAGTTCGACACTCCAATATGACGGACCTTGCCTTCGGCCTTCAACTCAGCGAGTGTGGTCCAGCCTTCCTCCACATCTTCGTCCGGTTCGGGCCAGTGGATCTGATAAAGATCGATCACGTCCAGCTTCAATCGGCGAAGGCTGCCTTCCACTTCACGCCGGATCGAATCCCGCTTCAAGCTCTTCTGAATTTGACGATTCTCATCCCAGATCCGCTCGCACTTGGTGAAAACGAACGGTTTCGTGGCAAGGCCTTCCAACGCTTTGGCGACAACCTCTTCCGAATGGCCAAGACCGTAAACCGCAGCCGTGTCAATCCAGTTGATGCCTCGATCAAGCGCCGCGCGTATTGCGGCCACGGAATCGTTATCGTCTTGAGGTCCCCAGCCGAACGCCCAATCGCTTCCGCCGATCGCCCACGCACCCACGCCCAGCGGCGTGAGCTTCATGTCACTGTTTCCGAGTTGTCTTGTAATCATGCTCTTCCCGGATATTTTATCATTCCGGATCATCCGGACCTTCTGTACATTCCGCTTTGTCACGGCAAAGCAGAAATGTCCTATCGACCCCTATTTGCGAACTCCTCCTTTCCCTCGTCGAAGGCCGTGTTCAAAACGGCGCGGAGCTGTCACGAACACGTGGTTGTTGCGCGGCGAAGCGAACCCTCTTAGGAAAGGGGGCTGCCCATGAGCATTACTACCTGTCCAAACCAGGACATTTCTACTTTGCCGCGACACTGTACATTCCACTTTGAAACGTGCAACCCTGACGAAGAGAGAGATTGTGCCGGAGACGCTCGACATCCATGAACCTCTGCTGGTGAACACACTGGGGCATTCCGCGGGCGTGCTCATCTTTGGAATTTTCCTGTTTCTTTTCCTGCGTGACTGGCGCAATGCCCGCCTCCGCAGAAGCTGGCTTCCAGCCGCGGCGGCCGCACTGGCACTGCTCTGGAATCTGGGATCGCTGATCGTGCTGGCAACGTCGGCAATGGCTGTTCCGGACATGAAACTGATCGTCGCGTTTAGCTTCTCGGTCCTCAGCCTTCTGCCGGCCGTCCTGCTGCACATATCGCTTGACGGCCGGTTCCGGCCAGTCTGGCTCGCCGGATACGTGCTGAGCGCCGCCGCCGTCGCCGCGCACTTTGCCGAGTTATTGTTTCCGTCCGCTAAATTTCACAACCCCGCGTTGCTTTCCATCACAATCGGATTTGGTCTGCTCACGATAACGTCCATTGTGGCGGTAGCCGCCAACGAGGGCGAGAGCCGTAGCCGCGCTGGTTCGCGCATTTTCGGAACCATGTGCCTGTTCCTGTTCGCAATGTCGTTCGTACACTTCGGATCGTCGCATGCACACCAGCTTTGGTCCGGCGAGCTCGCGTTTCACCACGCCGGAATCCCTCTCGCGCTGTTCGTTCTATTGCAGGACTATCGCTTTCTTCTGCTGGACGCCTATGTTCGCTTCCTCGCCAACGCACTGATGGCCGCGGGTCTCGCGGTGGGCATCATCGGAATCAACGCGCGCTACAATCTTCTCGAAAGATCTTCGGGCAATCCGTATCTACAGGGGATTCTCTTCGTCGGAGTCTGCCTGCTGATGATTGTGTTTGCGCATCTCCGCGCCCGTGCGCAGCAATGGATCACCCGTGTGGTGTTCGGCCGTGCGAATCTGGAAAATACTCTGCTTGCGATTCGCGCGCAAGCCGCCGTGACCCACAGTGAACAGGAGTTCCTTCAAAAATGCGCTTCGGTGGTGGCCGAGTTTACCGGGGCCGAGCTGTTCAATCTGAACGACTCGGAACCCCAGCGGAAGAACCGGCAAATCGATCCGTTGGTTCCCCAACTGGTCAGCGAGCGGTCCCGCTGGCAACTGCCTTCCTGCGCCCAGTGGGGCGAGGCCATCGTGCCGTTGCGTTTTTCCAAGGGCGACCTGCACCAGATCATTTTGGGCAGACGGGCCGGGGGCCGCCGCTATCTGAGCGAAGATTTGCAGAGCCTGGCGCGCATCGCGGCCCTGATCGTCCAGCAAGTGGAACGGCTACGCAGCACAGAGATGCAGCACCTGGTTTCGCAAGCCGAACTCCGCGCGCTGCAGGCGCAGATCAACCCCCACTTCCTGTTCAACTCGCTCAACGCACTCTACGGAGCTATCCCCCGCCAATCCGAAGGCGCACGCAGAACAGTGCTGAACCTGGCGGAGATCTTCCGCTACTTCCTGCAGAACGACCGGACGTTCATAGCGCTTTCCGAAGAGCTGAAAATCATCAAGGCCTACCTGGAGATTGAAGCGTTGCGGCTGGGCGACCGGCTACAAACCGAAATCGACATTGATGACGCCGCGCTCTCCACGCAGATTCCGATCCTCTCCATCCAGCCGCTGGTGGAGAACGCAGTAAAGCACGGCGTGGCGTCGCATTCCGAACCCGGGCGGCTTCGCCTGAGCGCAAAAGTACGGACGGACGGCGGCGTGCAAATCCGTATCGAAGACAGCGGCGAAGGATTTCCGCGTGTTGCACCGGATACCCGTTCGCCAGGCACCGGAGTGGGGCTTGACAACGTGCGCCAGCGCCTGAAGCTGTGCTACGGAGAGGAAGTGGATTTGGAAATTGAATCGGGATCGCGCGGCACGAGCGTGAGCTTTCTGATCCCGGCCATGCAATCGGTTCGGAACGGCCATGCCTAGCAACAACAACAATAGGACACCGCTCCCTCAAATCCGCACGTTGATCGTCGACGACGAGCCGGTCGCCCGCGACATTCTGCGCGAGGAGTTGGAGCTTATCAATGACGTGGAGATCGTCGGCGAGGCCGCCAATGGCAGGCAGGCCCTGGAGCAAATCCACGCGCTGGAGCCGAATCTGGTTCTGCTCGATCTGCAAATGCCCGTGATGGGCGGCTTCGAGGTGGTGCGGCAACTGAAGGGCGGAAACCTGCCGCTCATCGTAATTGTGACCGCATACGACAAATACGCCATCGAAGCCTTTGAGGCCGGCGCGCTCGATTACCTGCTCAAACCCGTCAGTCAGGCCCGGTTGCTGCGGACGGTAGAGCGCGCGCGGCAACTGCAACACAGCCCCCGGCACGTTGCGGAAACCGTGGTGCAACTCCAAGACATTGCCGAAGGGCAACCGTCCACCAAACCGCGAAAGGTGATCGGCCGCGCGGGAGAGGAATATTTCCTGCTCAGCGCCGATGAAGTACTGGCGTTCCAATCGGAAGGGGACTTGGTATGGATCGTAACCGCCAAGCGCCGCTATCTGGCCACGCAGACGCTCAAGTCGATTCAGGAAAAGCTACAGAACAGCGGCTTCCAGCGCATCCACCGGAACGCGCTGGTGAACGTGAACCATGTTCGTAAGATGAGCGCTCTCAGCAGCCAGCGCTGGCTGCTGACGTTGAACAACAATCAGGAGTTCATCGTAAGCAAGCGGCAGGCCAGTTCGGTGCGGCAGCTATTGAGCTGGTAGCAGCATTAGGAGCCTGTCGGAATCAAAGCTACCCAGAATTAACAACTTGCAGCTCCTGCAGCACTCGTAGGTTATTGATTCTACGTTCGAGAAATTCTATCTCCGACAGACTCTCCAGAAACTTCTCTTCGGATGACCCGGGAAGCTCGGGTTTGGGTGCTGATTTGTGGCGGGATGAGGGGCAGTTGCGCGTGCAGGGAGCAGTAAGTCA
>JANYCV010000521.1 GCA_025360145.1 Acidobacteriaceae bacterium | reverse complement strand
GGGCTTTCGTCCCGCGCCGGCCAGGGGGCCCGCCCTACCCCGGCTGCTGCTGTTGTAATTGTCTGAGTCTAGCTCATGCCCAGCTGGGACATTTCTACTTTGCCCTGACAGCCCCTCGGCTAGAGTTGCATTATTTGCCGATCAAGTGCCAGAATTATTCGAACGATCCTGAGCTTAGCTGAACCCGAAATCGACGTGTGGAGGTTTCTATCGAAATTCAAAGCGAGTATTCCAATGTCATTCCAGGCGTGCGGCCATGAGTGCCGCGCTGCCAATCGTTTCCCTGGCCCGGCACGGTGAAACAGCCTGGAGCCTTTCCGGCCAGCATACGGGTCTAACCGACCTCCCGCTCACAGAACGCGGCGAGCGCAACGCTCTGCAACTGGGCAATCGCGTAAAGGGGCGGGCATACCTGAAGGTGTTTACCAGTCCTCTGCAGCGCGCCGCGAGGACTTGCGATCTAGCCGGTTTTGGCGCTATAGCTGAAGTGGACCGCGACTTGGTTGAGTGGGACTACGGCCAATATGAAGGCATCCGCACCGCCGAGATTCTTGCCGTTCGTCCCGATTGGCAGTTGTTCCGGGACGGCTGTCCGGGAGGAGAATCGCCTTCGGAAATCGGCGCGCGGGCTGATCGCGTCGTCAGCCGGGTGCGCGCGGTTCAGGGGAATGTTTTGCTTTTTTCCAGCGGGCATTTCCTGCGCGTTCTGGCAGCGCGGTGGCTAGGGGTGGAACTGACAGCGGGCCGGTTGTTCCTTCTGAGCACCGCCAGCCTGGGTGAACTCGGTTACGAACATGACGTTTCCGAGCCTGTGATCCGCTTGTGGAACGACACGTGCCATGTAGGGCCGTGAGCGGAGTCATTTAGCGAAACACATGTCTCCCAGCGGAGTCGAATCCTGCAGGAGATATCGTAATGAGCACTCAAACGAACGATCACGCAATTTCTGTATTGAACGATTTAATTCAAACGTGCAAAGATGGCCAGGAAGGATTTCACACCGCTTCTGAAGGCGTGTAGAGCACGTCGTTGAAATCTTTGTTTTCGCAGTATTCTCTGCAACGTGCGCAATTCGCAGGAGTATTGCAGCAGGAAGTAAACAAGCTTGGGGGCAGCCCCGAAACTGGCGGTAGCGTTTCGGGTTCGCTCCATCGCGGCTGGATAAATATAAAATCCGCGGTTACCGGCAGCGATGAAAGCGCAATTGTTTCCGAATGCGAGCGCGGTGAGGATGCCGCGCGAGATGCCTATCAGAAGGCCCTGAAAGAGCATCTCCCCGAGGACGTTCGTTCCATGGTGGAAAGCCAGTTCGTGGAAGTGAAGCAGGGTCACGATAAGGTTCGGAGCCTGGAAGTGAAGATGGAGCGTTAGGCTTTTGCACCCATCGTCTCTTCCATCGTAGAAAACAAGAGTTCGATATCGGACGGCCGCGTGTGGATATGCGACGAAACACGCAAGTTGTCGCCGCCAATAATCCACATGCGGCGCTTCTTGCAAAGCGCATTGAACGCTGCCGTATCTTTGGATTTGAACCGAAAGGTTGTCAGCGAGCCGTACATCCGGTCGTCGGCGGGCGTCAGCAATTCGACGTACGGGGATCGGCTGGCCTTGTCGTAGACCATGCGCGCCAACTGATGGATCCGGGAATAAATCCTCTCCGATCCGATCGCTTTGTGGAACCTAAGCCCTTCCAACATTCCGTCGAATACGGCGCGGTTGTTTGTACCGACCATCATGAATCGGGCCGCTTTCAGAGACTTGTCGTCCCAATTACCAGTAACGGTATTCGGCCACAACCGGTCCAGCATCTCTTCACGGATATAGAGCAGGCCGCACCCTGGGGGCGCGAACATCCATTTATGCGGGCTTCCAGCGAAGAAATCGCAGCCAAGGTCCGCCAGCCGGAATGGAATCTGGCCGATCATATGGGCTCCGTCCACCACCGTGATCACACCTTTGGCGCGCGCCGCGCCGCAAATCTGACGGATGGGCATTACCAATCCGGTGAGACTCGTAATGCCGCTGAAGCTCAACACGCGGGTGCGCGGACCGATGGCGGAGATCAACAAATCGACAAGCTGTTCCGGGCTTTTGGGCGGCAGCGGAATTGCCACCTCGCGCACGGCAATTCCGTGGCGCGCCTGCTGCTGTAACCAGGGGCCGCGTCCGCTGGGGTGTTCCTGATCGGTAATCAGCACCTCATCACCGGCTTTCAGGTCCAAGCCGCCGGCCACCGTGCTCATCGCCTCGGTGGCGTTGTGCATGAAGGCCAGTTCGTCTTTCTTACACCCGAGAAAATCCGCGTATTCGGTGCGCTGCGCGTCCATCGTTTCGTAGCCCCAGCGCGGGTACTCGTCAGTTAGTAGTCCGGCGCCGCGCGTGAGCGATTCGCAGACGGCATCCACCACCGGCTTCGGCGGCACGCCCAGGCTCCCGTTGTTCAGATACACGCGCCAATCGGGAAGCAGAAACTGTTCGGTGCGGATGCGTTTCCAATAGGCCTCCGGCGAGGCGCTGAACAGCGCAGCATCCGGCAACGAGGCTGCGGCACGGACTTCTTTGGGCTGCATCAGGCCAAGGAGCGCCGCCGCGGATACGGTCCGGGTGAGTACTTTCCGTCGATTCATCATGACTGCTACCAGCTTGCCACCGATGGCGGACAATAGAAAGTTCATGACTCATGCGCCCCTCAACCTCGACGCCGCAGCGAAGCAATCCATGATCGACAACGGGTTCCAGCCGGACTTCCCGGCTGAAGTCCAAATGCAATTGCAACATCTGGCGCCGGAGAGCGGCCAACCCCGCGACCTGCGGCATCTGCCGTGGTCGTCGATCGACAACGATACCTCGCGCGATCTCGATCAGATTGAGGTGTGCGAGCCGCTGGATGACGACGCCGTCCGCTTGTGGCTGGGAATTGCCGACGTCGTCGCGTTCATCCCCAAGGGGTCGGCTATTGACCGCTACGCCGCGGCGGAGGCCACCAGCGTTTACACCGGCGTGAAAACGTTTCCGATGCTGCCGGAGAAATTGTCCACTGATCTTACGTCGCTACTGGAAGGCGCGGATAAGCTTTGCGTGGTGATCGAAATGGTGTTCTCCGCCGATGCATCGATTCAATCCAGCTCCATCTACCCGGCGCTGGTACGCAACTGCGCGCAGCTCACCTACAACGCCGTGGGAGCATGGCTGGAAGGCGCGGGGCCGGCACCGGCGAAGGTGGCCGCGTCGGCCGAACTCGAAAAGCAGCTAAGAATACAAGATGCCCTGGCCCAACGCCTGCGGGATTGCCGGTATCGCCACGGCGCGCTGAACATCGACTCCATCGAAACGCGGCCGGTAACCGCCAACGGGGTTATCGTGCACCTTGCGCCGGTGCTGAAGAACCGGGCAACCGAGCTGATTGAAGACTTCATGATTGCCGCAAACAGCGTGATGGCCAGAACGCTGGCGGAGAAACAGGTATCGTCGATCCGCCGCGTCGTCAAGACTCCGGAACGGTGGAATCGCATTGTGGAACTGGCGGCCCGGTATGGGGAGACATTGCCGGCCGAACCCGATTCCGGCGCCTTGAATGCGTTCCTATTGAAGCGCAAGGCCACCGATCCGATGCACTCCGCGGACCTGTCGCTCGCGGTGGTGAAGCTAATGGGGCCGGGCGAATACGTATTGGAACGGCCGGGCGACACGCGGGAAGGACACTTCGGGCTCGCCGTTCGCGACTATACGCACGCCACGGCGCCGAACCGCCGCTTCGCGGATCTGGTCACGCAGCGTATTGTCAAAGCGCTTGACGCCGCCGCTCCGTATTCGGACGAAGAACTGGCCGCGATTGCGCGCAACTGCACCTTGCGGGAGGACGCCGCGCGCAAAGTGGAGCGGGTGATGTCGAAGCGAATTGCAGCCACGGTGTTGCAGCATCGCATCGGCGAACGGTTCAGCGCTATCGTTACCGGCGTGACGCCGAAGGGAACATTCGTGCGGGTGCTGAACCCTCACGCAGAAGGACGATTGATGCGCGGCGAAGCTGGTGTGGATGTAGGGGATAAGATCGACGTGACGTTGGTGGGCACGGATGTGCAGCGGGGATTTATCGATTTCGCGCGGTAGGGTATTTCGCGCTCCCGATATCGTATACAATATCAATAGAGATGCGGTTCGTACTTGATACTTGTGTATTGGTGGCAGCAGTGAGAAGTCGAAATGGAGCTTCGTTTGTGCTTGTTGATCTGGCCAGTACGGGAAAGATCGCGACCGTATTGTCCACTTCCCTCCTCAGTCAGTATGAAGATGTGTTATTTCGCCCAGAACATCGGATGGAAGGGTGGGCGGACGAGGACTTGTTTGCGTTAGTCGACTCATTGCTGGTTCCGGCAGTGCGGGTACAGTCGGCTTTTTCGTATCGTCCCAGCTTGCAAGACGCTGGGGATGAACTCGTTTTGGAAGCCGCCATCGCGGGCCAAGCCGATATCGTCACTTTCAACGTACGGGATTTCCAGCCGGCATCCCGTTTTGGTG
>JANYCV010000514.1 GCA_025360145.1 Acidobacteriaceae bacterium | reverse complement strand
CCGTTCACAATACGCCAAGCCAATGGAGCCAAAAACCGGCATAAACCGGAAACGGCAGTTGAATTTATTCGACCCTGACGGGACCCGGATCGAGCTGATGGAGCCGGTCACCATCGACGGAAAACCGACGCCCTCCTCCACCGCTCTACCACCGCACTAAGCGTTGGCCGGGGCAGGGCACCGCACACCCGCTAGTGCCATGCGGCTTGCAGTAACAGGCTTTATAGGAGACAATTAGGAGTATACCGATGGATTCTACTGACATGATACTTATGCTATTCGCAGTCATCTGCTTTTGGATCGCCACTGAAATATCTGGTGGCGGTGGCGGCGGACTGCGCAAGCGCGTTCTGGTTCCCACTAAGTCCTAACCCGCTCTCCGGATGTCTTCTGTCATCGTCGCGGGCGGCGGCTTAGCCGGTCTGGCCACTGCGGCTGCACTTGGAAGCGCCGGTTATGAAGTGGACCTCTATGAATCCCGTGGATTTCTCGGCGGTCGCGCCACCTCTTTCCCGCTAGCTCCGGCAAACGAGCAATCCGAAATCATCGACAATTGCCAGCATGTCCTGTTACGCTGCTGCGTCAACCTTATCGATCTTTACGAACGGCTCGACGTCGCCAGCGACATCACCTTCCACAAAGAATTCTTCTTCATCGAACCGGGTGGCCGCGTGTCGATATTGAAGGCCGGCAACCTTCCTCGCCCGTTCCACTTCGCTGGTTCGTTCCTCAAGATGCGATGCCTGAGTCTTCGAGACAAGCTCTCGCTCGGCCGTGCGCTGCTGGCGCTGCAACGCGAACGCACCACTCGCAAGGATCTAGACCAGATCACCATGATGCAATGGCTGGTCGAAAAGGGTCAGACGAAACGCACCATCGAACGCTTCTGGGCACAGGTTTTGGTGAGCGCCATCAACGAAGATCTGGACAAGATGTCGGCCATCCATGGATTCCAAGTATTCTGGCTGGGTTTTCTCGGCAGCAGCACTTCGTACGAAATGGGAATCCCAAACGTGCCTCTCGGCGCCCTCTATAGCTCGGATGCGTGGCAGCGGTTTCCGGGTGTTCGCATTCATCTGCGATCGGGGATCGAACGGCTGGGCGCGGACGGCGCGTCGATCCGGGGAGAATTGCACAAGGCGGACTACTACGTAAGCACGCTGCCCTTCGAGAAGCTGGCCGCGGTGGCGCCGGATCTGGATGCACCGCAGTTCACCCACTCACCCATCACCGGCATCCATCTCTGGTTCGACCGCCCGATCACAACCCTGCCGCACGCGGTTCTTCTCGACCGCACCGTGCAGTGGATGTTCAATAAAGGCGGTGGCACGTACTTGCAATTGGTAGTCAGCGCCTCGCGTAGTCTGGTCGAAAAAAGCCGCGCTGCAGTCATCGCGCTGGCGCTAAAGGAACTCTCCGAATTCTTTCCGGAAGTCAGCCGCGCCACGCTAGTGAAGGCACACGTGGTCAAAGAGGTTCGCGCCACTTTCTCGGCCGCACCAGGCCTGGAATTGCAGCGTCCTGGAAACCGTACCCGCTTCCCGAACGTCTTTCTGGCAGGCGATTGGACCCGGTCCGGTTGGCCCGCCACTATGGAAGGCGCCGTCCGCAGCGGTTATCTGGCAGCGGAAGCAGTGACTGCGGCGTCCGGGAAACCGCAAAGCTTCCTACTGCCGGACAATGCGTAGGATAATCAAAACATGCTGCTCAGACTTGTTGTTGTATTTGCGGTTCTACTGTCCGTCCCCGCCGGCTTCGCGGAAACGCCTATGACGAAGCTGAGGGTACATGTGCGCTCGTTGTCGGATAAACCCGTGGACCGTGCTGCGGTCATCGTGCAATTCGTGGAAGGCCGCTCGGTCCTCAAACTTGGCAAGAAGATCCACACCCGCTGGGAGGTACGCACGAATCAGGATGGGATCGCGAAAATTCCCGCCATCCCACAGGGAAAGATTCGCATTCAGGTGATTGCCAAAGGGCACCAGACTTTTGGCGAGGTCTTCGATGTGGCCGAGGAGGAGAAGACGCTGCAGATCAAGCTCAACCCTCCCCAGCCGCAATATTCGGCACACTAATCCGCAGCGGGCGCCCGGTGTCTATTCCGGTTGCTTCGCCGTGCTCGCCGCCTCGGGCGCCAGTTGCCGTTCGATTTCTTCCAACTGCCGCTTCACGTGATCCACGTCCGGCGCAGTCGGAGCCAGCTTCAAGTAGCTCTTCATGCTTTCGGCGGCGCCCTTGAAATCCTGCTTCTGTGCCAACACCACACCCAGCACCTGATTCATGCGGGGATTTCGATTCTTGGGATCCAACTTCAACCCTTCGCGCGCCTGTTCCTCGGCGGCATCCAGATTCTTGAGATTCAGATTCGCCACCGCGCCATAGAAATAGACTTCCGGCGAAAAGTACGGATTCAGTTTTAGCAGCTTGCCGCTATACTCGGCCGTCTGTTCCCAATTCTGGTCCGCTGCGGCTAGCCGTGCCAGTTGCGCATACGGGTTAACGTACTTCGAGTCTGCCTTTAAAGATTCCGCGTAACACTTCCTGGCATCGTCCAGTTGCTTCTGCTGCTGGTGAACCAATCCAAGCTCATACCAGGCCACGGCGTATTTCGGATAGAGGTCCACGGCCTTCTGCAATTCCCGCTCCGCGTCGGGCAGCTTGTTCTTCTTCGCAGCCTCGCGCCCCTTCTCGTATGCCTTCTTCGCGTCCTTGGGGGCGAACGCGCTGGTGCCGCTGAACGTGTATCCGTCCACCTTGGCCATGCGATGAAGTATGATCACGCCCACATCCGGATTGTCCATCGATCGGCGTCCGCTCAAGTTGACGACGTCGGAACGAAATCCCGCCAGTACCGCGCGCACTTCGCACCCCATCAGGTCGCGCTCGCTCACGCCGCGCGAACCACCGCCGCCCATGCTACCCATGCCGCCGCGGTTGCTATTTCTGTCCTGGCTACCCGCGCCGAAATCGCCGCCCATCGAACCGACACTGGCATCCACCATCATTGCGGAGTTTTGCCCCAGTGCGAAGCTGAATCGACCCTTGGAATCCGTGTATCCTTCCGGCCGTGGATTTCCGTTACACACGCGTTCCACCACCAATTGTTCGGGCGGAGGCGTGCCATCGTCCATCAGCACCTTCCCGGAAATATAGATTTGCCGCTGCATTTCCGGCATCTGCGTGGGTTGCTGCTGCTGCGGTATCCGCGAGGTGCCGAGTCCCGGGGTTGAGTTGCCACCCGGATTGTTGAGGCCTCCGCCACCGATATTCCCGCCTCCCCCGGCATTCCCTACTCCACCGGCGGTGCTGCCGCCACCCCCGGCGGGCGCCGGAGTGCTTGTAGGCGCTCCACCCTCTTGCGCAAAAACACCTTGCACAGGCACACATAGGGCTACCGTCAGCCCGAAAAAGCTGCGAAGCACGTAGGCTTTACTCATAAGGGGACACCTCGATCTTGGTTGAATTATCCCACATAGGAGCGAATGGCGTTGCAACGGTTTACCATGGAGGCATGACTTCGCTCCGAGCCGGAATCCTCCTTGGATTCGCCACCGTGTTTTTCGCAGGATGTTCGAGCACATCGAAAGAGGCGCAGAAGAAGGCGCCGGAGAAACCTCCGGAGGCCATCTCCGGCAGAAGCGCGTTTTATAAGATGTACCCCACGGCGCGAATGTGGGCCAATGACGTTCAAGCCCTCCGGCTCTCCAGCATCCGCATGGATGGTGTGAAAGATGAACCCGGAAAGGCCGGCGCGTGGGAGGCGACCTTCATCTCCCCCAGCAAGTTGAAGTCGAAAACCTTCACCTACTCCGTCGTCGAAGGCAGCGGAAATTTACACAAAGATGTTTTTTCGGGATTCGAGGAAGATTTCCGCAACCCGCGCGGCCAATCCGCCCCATGGGTGATTCCCGCATTCAAGATTGATTCGGACGAAGCGCTTGCCACTGCCCTCAAGAAGAGCGCCGATTACGTGAAGAAGAATCCCGGCAAGCCGATGTTCTATCTCCTGGAACAGACTCCCAGATATCCGGACTTGGCTTGGCGCATCGTTTGGGGTGAATCGGTATCCACGAGCAACTACTCCGTCTACGTGGATGCCACCACCGGGGAATATCTGGAAACGATGCGGTAGACTTTAGCCGCTGCCCTCGCCCCGCTAGCCGCGCTTTGAGTTCGCCTTCTTGCTGCCGACTGCCACCGGCCTCGTAATTGATAGAACCGGAATCAGCGAGTTCTGCCCCGCCGGCTCCGCTGGTTTTGCCCGGGAGATGAACTCGTTGTTCAGCGTATTCACAAACTCCGTCATCTGCCGCTGCATGGCTTCCATCTTCTCGCGCATGTTCAGAATAATCTCAACCCCTGCGAGGTTCACGCCCAACTCGCGCGTCAGTTTCAGGATCACTTCCAGGCGCTGCAGATCGTCATCCGTGTAGAGCCGCGTGTTGCCGTCGCTCCGCGAGGGAGCCAGCAATCCTTCGCGTTCATACAATCGCAAAGTCTGCGGATGAATTTCGTATTGCTCCGCCACGGACGAGATCATGTACGCAGCTTTGGAACGTTTCTTCGGCATCTCTACACCTTCTCCCACAGTTCGGCCCGCGGATCTTCTGGATGCAGCGCACTGAGTTCGCGCAAGATTTCCCGCGTCCGCTCATCCTGCGCTTTGGGCGCCTGAATGGATACCTCCACAATCTGATCGCCGCGAGTATCCTTGCGGGAATTGAGCACGCCCTTCTCCCGCAGCCGGAACTTCTGCCCGTTCTGGGTGCCCTGCGGGATCTTGAGCAATGCTTTCCCGTCGATGGTCGGCACTTCGATCTTCGCACCCAAGCCCGCCTCGGGAACCGAGATGGGGACAGTGATATTGATATTGTCTCCGTCTCTCTCAAAAAACGAATGCGGCTGCACTTGAATGGTGATAAACAAATCGCCGGCGGGCGCACCATAGGTCCCCGCATTGCCCTTGCCTGCTACGCGCAAACGGGACCCGGCCTGCGCCCCTGCCGGTATGCGCACCTCGACACTTTCCTGCCGGGACACTCTGCCTTCACCCTGGCAACTGGAGCATGTATTCTTCAGCCGGCCCTTCCCATTGCATTTCGGACATGTCAGATTAAACTTCATCGCGCCCGCCATTTGATTCACGGTGCCGGTTCCGTTGCACTGTCCGCATACAGTCACCTTCCCGCCCGCCGATCCCGTGCCGCCGCAGGTTTCGCACGTGTCCTGCCGCTGAATATTCAACTTCACTTGCGTGCCGCGAATGGATTGCCAGAAGTCGATGTTTAATCCGTATTCCAGATCGGAACCTTTCTCGGGAACGGAAGACGCACCCTCCTGCTGACCGGCGCGTCCACCAAAAAACTGGCTGAATAGATCTCGGAATCCGCCGCCCGCTGCGCCGCCGTATGCTTCCTGCTGGTCCCCGGCACCGCCTCCGCCTTGCGCCGCGCCGGAGAAGTCGAAGCCTCCAAAACCCATGTTTGGATTCTGACCATACGTTCCCGCACCTGACCCATCGGACGGCATCGCGGTATCCGAATAGAAGCCGAACTGGTCGTACATCTGCCGCTTCTTCGGATCGCTCAAAACGTCATAGGCTTCCTGAACGCTTTTGAAACGCTCTTCAGCGGCCTTGTCCCCAGGATTCAGATCGGGGTGATACTTGCGCGCAAGACGGCGATACGCTTTCTTGATATCGGCTTCGCCGGCCTCGCGCTCGACGCTGAGTAGCTGGTAGTAGTCCTTTTTCTTGGAAGCCATAATTGTCAATCCCCGGCTCTGGCTCGCCAATTTCGAATTCCGAAAAGGTTTGAGCAAGTCCGGCCAGGGGGGCGGGCCGCCGGCGAGGGCGCCCGCCCCACCAGAGCCAACCTGGCTGTTGTCAAATACCGGGTGGGGCGGGACATGAACTTACTTTTTGTCGTCTACGTCTACGAACTCAGCATCTACCACGTTGTCCTTGGGTTTCCCGCCGTCGGTACCCTGCGTATGTGGCGGAGCATCGCCCTGCGGTGCTCCCGATTGCGGACCGGCGGTCTTATACATCGCCTCCGCCAGTTTATGGCTGGCAGCGGTCAGCTTATCGGTTGCCGCACTGATTTGGTCGGAGTTACCGGCAGCCACGGCTTTCTTGGTCTCCTCAATGGATTCCTC
>JANYCV010000463.1 GCA_025360145.1 Acidobacteriaceae bacterium | reverse complement strand
AAGGGAAGCTGACGACGTCGAAATACGCGAAGCTCGCCAAGTGCTCGCAAGACACAGCGCTGCGCGACATTCTGCCGCTGGTGGAGCGCGGCATCCTGGTTCGCAATCCGGCAGGGGGGAGGAGCACGAGTTATGCGCTTGCTATGGCTTCCTGACCGTCAACAATGTCCCGAAATTCGAGTTTCTGATTGGGGCTGCCCGGTAACGCCGGATGCGCGTGGAATCGCAGCCGGTGTATTCGTTCGACAGCCTTTGCCCTTGGGCACGCTTTCGTATTTTGCTGTAACAGAATCTGTTCACGTGTGATATTGTCTTATCGACCCTCGCACAATTCCATGGAAATATAGGTCAATACGGAAAGCAATGGCAAGAGCCTGCTCAAGCGTAAGTGCTGTTACTGTTTGGCTAATATGTGCAGCCTCGCTCGTCGGCCAAGGTGGGGGGCGCTTCGAGGAAGCCAAGCGCATGGGTATGTCCTATATCCATAGCGAGCAGTTCGACCGGGCATCCGGACGCCTCGAAGAAGTTTGGGAGCAGGACCAAAGCGATCCAACGGTCGGTGAATTTCTCGCCCTGGCTTACCTCAATACCGAGGATAGGCGTGCGCTGCCGAAAGTGGAAGGCCAGGCTTTCGTCATCATCGACAAGTTAGTTGCTGCGGGCTCCAGAGTCACCTTTCTGGTACAGCACTCGCATGAAAAATTAGGTTGGCTGCAAGGCCGCGAACTGAATCAATACTGCCGCGGACGGCTCTCTATCGACAATCACCGCATGATTTATATCTCGGAAAAAGGAGAGAAGAAGTCGCAGCACTCGTTTGATCTAGGGGCGGGAGATCTCAAAGGAATTGCCTTGAATCAAGACGACCATCGAGGGACATTCCAATTGAAATTTGCCGCGGGAAACTATTTCATTGCCACCAGGAATCGGAACCGCAATGAAGCAAGCCGGATCGTCGATCTGATTCAGCAGCAGTTAGGTCCGAAATAAGTCAGGGGAGGATAAAACGATGATGGTACCGAAGAGATTGAGAGGTCTGGTTATTTTAATGTCTTTGTTTCTGTCGCTAGGGGAGCAGTTGCTCGCCGAACCGGCTGAGAAGAAGACCAAAGAAGAAAAGATGGCCGAGAAAGAAAAAAAGTCCGAAGAGAAGAACGCTGATAATTACGAAAAGGTGAAGGACTTCTCGTTGAACAAATATAAGACCGATCCTGAGTTTCGGGATGGGGTCGATGGACATTTCGATGAAATCATGCGTGCGCACAGCACGGAGGCGTTCACTATGAATGTGAATCGGAAGTCCTACCTTGCCGTGGTGAACGAAGACACTTGGCGAAGGCATATCGCACTCTATGACAACCTGATGGTACAGGATCACATCAACCGCATCGGGCAGCGCCTTGTACCGCCAGATTCCGAAAAGCTCTACGCATTTCGCGTTGTTCCGGATGCCACTCCCATGGCCAGGACACTGTCCACTGGCACCATCTACGTATCCACCGGTCTGATCTCGATGCTCGATTCCGAGGCACAGCTTGCATACGTGCTTGCGCACGAGATGGCACATGTTCACCTCGATCACTGGAAAGAAAAGTCAATGATGGAAATGGGTATCGGAGAGTACAACCTCTCGCAAGAGAAGAAGGCTGCGCGCATCGGAATGATCGGTGCTATCGCGGGCGGCGCACTTGGCGCCGGGATCGGACAAAGCATAAACGCAGGATTGTACGGGGCGGTCGGCGGCGCTCTTGCAGGTTTCGCCGTAGGCTCCCTGATGAACCGCCAGGCGAAATACGTTGAATGGGACAAAGTGCAGGAAGATCAGGCGGACGAGCTTGCATTTAAGGCCGTGCTGAACACCAGTTACGACGTCAGGGAGGTGCCGAAATTGTATCTCGTCCTCAACAAAGCGGCGGCCAAAGATGCGCGAATGCAACTCGGATTCATCGGGCAACGTAAGCGTCTGAAGCAGCGCATCGAGAAGGCGGAGGATTTGATCAATAACGCCATGAAAGCGGAGATCGAATTGAAAGCTAAGAACGGCTTCGTCTCCAGCAGCGCCGAACATCGCAACCTGATGGCGGAACTGAAACGCGACAATGGCATCCTTGCGTTCTACAGCGACATGTTCGAGATGGCCCGCAGTAATCTCTCCGATGCGGTGGCAATTCGCGATAACGATGCGGCAGCCCACTACTTCTACGCCAAGACGTTGAAACTCATAGGCCGGACGGATGAGGATATGCGCATGGCGAAGGAATCCTTGTTCAAGGCAACCAAAGCCGACAGCCGGCGCCAGAACTATGGCTCGCACTTGCATCTGGCTCTTATGATGGCGCGCGAAAAAGGGATGGATCCCAAACAGGTGGCGTCGGAAATGGATGTCTACGTGACAGACTACGCTCGCTGGAACGCGGAGCGCCGCGCCACTAATGCGTATCCGCCCAACCTCGATTCCATCTACGAGTACATTACGCTCTATGGCGGCGACCCGACATGGAAACCGAAAGTGCCTGACCTCCGCGAGTTCGATTCCTATCGATCGATTGCAGACTTGACGGCCCCTTTTCCTGCCGAAAGCGAAACGGTTATCACCAATACCTCCTTCACCCCTCCGCAGCCGGGGCCGACCGACGCGAGCAAGAACAAGGTGACCAATCCGGTACCTGGCGTCAAAGCCGTTAAGGGCGTTCTGCAGCCGAAAAAGAAATGAGAACGCCGAACCTGATCCGTCAGGCGGTTCTCTTCGTGTCAATGGGGCTTTCCGCGCAGGAGGGCTCCAAGTTGTTTCAATTGTGGCTGCCCGACTTCTTCGATACTCCTTTTACGGGTGCGAACACCTTGGTCGAATTGCCAGACCGCCGTATCCAACGTCTCAGAATCCTGGTTCGCGACGCTCAGCAGCGCAACATCAATCCGGGCCGCTACAAGATATTCGTTAATGGTAAAGGCCTTGGGAACGTCTTCGAGGAACGCACCACGCCAGAGGGGACGTTGCTCGTCATGGAACCAGAAACACTCCGAAAGCGGCCTGATGAACTCTTCGATCCACGTGAAAATGCAATCGAGATGATGGCCGAAGACCGGCGGGGCCGGCACTACTACCAGAACTGGATTGTCCGCGTGAACGACAGGCGGGAGAATGCCCTGTTTGGCTATTCAAGCACGGTCTCGCCGGACGATCCGAAAGCCGTACCGCCCGACCTTGTTATCACCGAGCCCGCGATACCACCCTTTTTGGCAGCGAATCAACCTTCGGCGAAAATTGTGCTCAAGGGCCGTCTCTCCGCAGGCGCAACTCTTCGCGTTAATGGGCAGCCTGCACTGGCAGCTCGCCAAGGCGCCGTCTTCAATTTCGAATACGCGGTCACCGTAGCTGCGAACCAGCGTGAGTTGGTTCTCGAAGCTGCGGATGCCAGAGGCAATTCCCGCAAAGTGGTTATCCCGGTTTACGCGTCCACACCCAATGCTCCGCGCATCCGGTTCGCCGGCCAGAAGTATGCGGTACTGATTGGGGTCTCTCGCTTTGGCGCAACGAAGGAGTCGCCTCCGCAGCTCGCGCTTGCCGCCTCGAATGTCGAGGAATTCGCGCGAAGCCTTGAAAAACATGGAGGATTCAAACACGAAAATATACGCCTGTTAACAGACGAGAAGGCAACGCTGGAAATGGTGCGCGTAGCGTTCTCAGATTTTGCCGCGAAGGCCCAGTCCAACGACATGCTTGTGGTCTACATCGCGACTCATGGGCTGCACGATCCGCGTCCGAACCGCGGCGACAAGTTGTATCTCGCTCTTCACGGAACCCAGCTCGCGGTCATGGATTCGACCGCGCTCCCATTTTCCGACCTCGAGTTTCTGTTGAATCGCAGCGTGAGGACAAACCAGTGCTTCCTGATATTCGATGTAGGCCACGAACTTACCGGCGACTGGCGTTTCCAAGCCGGACACAACCTAGTGAACAACCATGTGCTTAAACTTTTTAGCGACAAATCAGGGTGGTCGGTTTTAGTCTCCGGATCGACTGACGATATCTCGGTCGAGCGCAAAATGGACGGCGAAGCTTCCAGTCTGTTCAACTACTGGTTGGCACAAGCCCTGCGCGGTGAGGCCGATTTTAATGGAGACCACGTCGTTACAGCGAAAGAATTGTTCTCTTTTGTTTCTGAAAAGGTCAAAACGGAAAGCCAAGGCGTTCAGCAGCCACGCTATAAGCTCGCAACCCAGGGGGGCGACCAATCGATCGGCGTGCAATAGGCTGAGAAGGCGCAAATCTCTCTGTGCTCAGTTTCGCCCGGAATAGCGTTGTGCCGCTGCCCGGTCCGCTGCTGCGCCGGTCTGATCCCCCAGCCGTTCACGAGTCTTGGCCCTATCGGAATAAGCCGCTGCGAAATCCTGCTTCAGGGAAATGGCGGCATCATGATCTACTAGCGCCTCCCGCAACTTGCCGAGTTGATGTAGCACTTGCCCACGACCGTGAAGGCCGTGTGGATCGAATGGATTCAACTGGATCGCCTGCGCGAAATCGGCCTGAGCATCCTCGTACCGGCGCAGCCCGAACAGCGCCTGTCCTCGCCACGAGTAGAAGATGGCGTTCTCCGGCTCCTCGCCGATAGCCCAAGTGAAGTCTTGAATTGCCAGCGAATATTGAGCGACATTCAAATAGATCTTTCCTCGATTCAGATACGCCGCAGCGTAGTTCGGTTTGAGCTCAATCGCCATCGAAAAGTGTTCAGCGGCGGGCGTATTCATTTTGAGACACGCATAAGCGAGACCCAGCGCGTTCTGCGCAAACGCATTTTCCGGCTCTTTACGAATGAGTCTGTCGAAGCGCTTCATGGCACCCTCGCAATGGCCCTCGTGATAAAGCCTCTTGCCATCCTCGAAGATCTCGATCGCCTCACCGCTAACTGGCGTGCTCTGTTTGGCCTGATCCGCACCTGTGAAAACAGGGCCTGAGGACTGTAGCGTGAAGTCGGCGATGACCTGATCGTGGAGATAAGGAAGCTGGTTTCCTGCGGAAGCCTGAAACACATCCTGGCGCACCTTACGGAACAATTCGGACACAGGTACAGGCTGTTTCAGCTCCTGTAACAGATATTTTGTGAAAAGCCCGTTCCGTTCGCTGGAGTTGTCTTTCGCTATCTTGCCGGGGCTTGCCGCGAACGCGATGTAGGAGCCGAGCCCCGCTTCCAGAAGTGCCAGGCCGTGCGGGGCAGCCTTCGCCGAAGCGAACGGATTGTCACGGCACGAATCTAGGATCATCAACACCAGCCTGGCGGGGCTCTGTTCGAGACCGGATTTGGCATTGCTGAACGGGACAGCGCGGTTTTTAGCCTGCGCCTCATCGGCAGCCGAGAACTCGACCGGCACAAGGTAATTCTCGGAATCGATTTGGATGCCGTGCCCAGAGTAAAAAAATACTCCGATATCGCCCGCGCCGAGACTGACAGTAAAGTTGTGAATCGCAGTCTCGATGTTGGCCTTGCTCGCATCCGTCAAGACCTGAGTCGCGAAGCCGAGTTGCTGAAGCACTTTTCCCAGATCGTTTGCGTCATTGACTGGAGTCTGCAGAGGAGAATTCCTGTAGTTCCTGTTTCCTATTAGCAGAGCTTTTCTGGAGGGCGGTCCGCTCTTCGACGGAGCGGTAGGTTTGATGCGCCGGGAATCATCGAGCGATTGTGCGCTGGCAGTCAAACCCAAGAGCAGCAAGCAACCGGGAAGAGAGTGCAATGTTGGCATAAACCGTAATCTTTCCTGCCCGGGACCTATTGAACAGTCAACGTCGATTCGCTATTGTAAGAACGCGTAAAGTATACACCACATGGAACACCAATGAACAGGCTACTCCTCTTAGTTCTAATTCTGCTTCTGACGACAGTGCCGGCCGTTTCAGAAAACTACGCTCTGCTTGCGGGTGTAGGAAGCTATCTCAATTACCCTCAGAGTACGCTCGAAGGTCCTCCGAACGATGTCCGGGCATTACGCGAAGTGTTGGTTCAGAACTGGGGGTTTCGAAGGCAGAACGTTGAGACTTTAATTGATGCGCAAGCCACGCGGCGGAGCATTCTCGATTCGCTCCGGCGCCTCCGTGATCGGGTTAAAGCGGGCGATCAGGTATTTCTCTACTTCAGTGGGCATGGCACTTCCAGCTATGACCCAAAGTTAGGCCGCGTCTGTCTGGATGCCGGATCGGGGTGCCTGGTGCCATACGACGCTGCGCGCGGCGCTCCATCGCTGGTTGTTGATTCGCTTCTCGCCGGCAGACGCGACCTCCGCCCGATACTCGAGGAAATCGACCGGAAGAACCCAGCAGCGGTGTTTGTCGTCTTCGACGCCTGCTATGCGGAGAATTCCGCGAAAGCAATCGGATCGCGCGTCACCAGGGATCTGCCATTCCACGTGATGACCGGAGTAGATACGAGAGATCTGAGGTTTGAACGTGTGGATGATCCGCCGGCTATCTTGCCGTCCTTCAAAGACTCCGATCCTTACCCGTATAAGAACATTATATTCATCTCCTCGTCCGCAAAAGATGAAAAAGCGCTCGACATCTCAACACGGGAAATTGATGCGAAAGAGATGCTTACGGTTGATGGCCGACCGCATGGCTACTTCACGAACGTGCTGCTGCGTGCCTTGAGCGGAGATGCCGATCTGAATCACGACAATGCGATTTCATATGCAGAGGTATTCCAGTTCTCCGCTCAACAGACGATCGGGATGCAGAGTCCACAACTCAAAAGCCCGCAAGGAACGGCGTTTGCGAGTAAGGCAATGTTCGGTGCTGAATCCGCCCCTAAAGGTTCCGGAGGCGATCCGCTGCCCTCCTCCGTTCGCGTGCGTTTGGAAGGCTCCGCACGGGAGTTGCAGTCCGAGCTTAGGAACCGGCCCGGTATCCAGATCGTTCCGGATTCGGCTGACCTAGTTGTCTCCTCGCGGGCTATGAACTTTTATCTTGCAATGGGCGACGGCCTCGTCATCCGGAGCTATCGCTTTGCCGAAGTGAAGGAACTGATCAACCGGATCGTCGCCGAACCGATGGTTCGACGTTTTGTTCGCGGCAAGATACCGAAGCAGCGGTTCAACGCAACCCTACAATTTGAACCGCAGGACCGCGGCGTATACCGCACGGGAGAACAGATCAAGTTTGTAATGAGCGCGGATCGCGACTGTTACTTCCTTCTCGTCAACATCGATACGGCTGGCGTGGCCACCGTCATCTATCCGAGTCGCACGGCGGCCAAACGCGGCAAGCGCATTGAGGTAACCGGAGACGTTTCGGGACCGCCTACCGGTGTGGAGTATCTAAAATTGATCGCGTTCCCTGCAATGCCGCCGAACTTTGAAGGTTGGAGCGGCGCGGAGTTTGATACGCGGTCACCGCGCTTCGCCCAGCTCCTGCGGTTACTCGAACGCACGGATGCCGCCGAAACATCACTGGTTTTGTATTCCGCTCCGCGGTGAAACATCCCTTGAACCGAGTTCTGGTGCAGTTACTTGTCAGTGTATCTATAACGCAGGGCAGGGTGATCGTCGGCATAAACTGGCACACAAGATTCGATAGCCAACCGACGGCACCGCTGCACCTGGTGCGGCAACCGCCGGAACAGCTACCATCGGCGTTACCATCACGATCACCTAACTTACCAGTTAGGTTTTACAAAACCCCGGCGGTTGGAGATCAAACTCCAGCCGCCGGTTTTTTTTGCCGCCTCGTGCAGGTTCATGAATCAGGCGATCCGCAAACGAACGTTAAATGGCGTATTACCAGGCCTTGTGAGTCTTCTTGTCTTTCAGCGCTTCATGCAAAAGCATCTCGATAACAGTCTGATATCCGACGCCTTTCTCGTTCGCCAATTCGTGGGCTTGTTGCATATCGGCGGCGGCGAGCCTGATGTTGATCAACACGGTGCGGCCAGCAGCGGCAAGCGCCTTTAATGCGACTGGTGGCGTACCGCGCCGTAGCACCCGGTTCCGAGCCGCGTTTTGGAACTGTTGATGTGTATTCTCCCGGCCCGCCGGACTCGAAAGCTGGCCGGCCAGCGCGGCTAGTTTCTTCCTGTTAGCCGCCGTCGTTTTCTTCGGTGACACGGTAGGCGTGGTATTCATCATCTTCTGCCTCAATTTGCTCTTTTCTCCAACGCAGATAATCCTTTCGTTGGTGCGAATCCATGTCGTATGCAGTAACCACCCGCAACAGCATTCCGCGATCCGAGTAGATAACTACCAGACAGCAAAATTGCTCTGTCTGTCCGTAAACAATCCAACGAACTTCGCCATCGACAGTCTGGGGATTCTCCGGCGGATAAAGCGGATCGTTGGTGATTACCTGTTCCGCTTCGGACGGCGAAACCTTGTGCTGTTTGAGGTGCTCGATGTTGAACAAGCCCCATTCAAATCCACGAGTAGTGTGCGGTTTAGAAGTGTTTACGTTAAGTCATTTGGGGGCGTCCGGCACGAATGCAGTTGCTGTCTCGATCAAGGCTTGTAAGACGGCATCCGTGTAGGGAGTGCCCTGATCCTCAAAGCGCCATGCGGCACTGACAGAGTTGCCCGAGAAGGAAGGAACTCAGAACCGGCGGTCTTCTTCAATCGGGCCGCGGATGGTTTACGGCGGCGTCACTGGTCCGGTGTTCTTCAAGCTGGATGCGTCGATGGTGAAGTCGGTGTCGATCACCGAACGGTTCTCAGCCGAGATCCGGCTGGACTCCTTCAACCTGCCGAATAAGATGACATGGAACGACCCGGCTACGGCAAAGCCCCCGAAGCCGTCGAGTACCGTTACAACCGGCGTGGAAAAATGTAATTAGGCAAGCGCAGTTGAAGGCTTAAGCGGGTGGACCTCCTGCCTTCTTGGTTGCTGCCCTCCTCGGATACCCCGTGAGTTTGCCTGCGGTCGTCGAAAAAAACTTGCGGCAGCCTGTTGCCCGGGCTGGAATTCGTTCGGGAAAGAGACCGATAGCCGTGCAGATCGATTATGCGGATTGGTTGAAAATTGAGAAGGCGATAGGTATGCAATCGCCAGCTTTGAAGACGGTAGACCTATCCCGCTATAGCGGCGTATTGGAGCTAACGGAAGAGCCGGTTGGGTATCAGGATCGAGTGCGAAGCGAGTGGCCGTGATAAGGCTGCTCGATACGAATGCAGTTCTCTATTTACTTGGCGGATAATTGGCGGAGTCACTGCCTGCAGGGGAATACATGGTGCCGGTGATCACAGAGATGGAGTTATTTTCCGGGAATTTTTGAACGACGTGTCTATTGTGGGATTGACAGATTCAGTGAAGGAACCAGCAATAGAACTGCGCCGGAAGTATGGATTGAAACTGCCGGATGCAATTGTGGCTGGTACCGCCCTGGTGGTTAGAGCAGAGCTTGTAACGAACGATGGAAAGCTCGAACGTATCCCTATCTGAAGGTTCGGAAGCTTGTTCCGCGGGTTTGACTGAGCAGGGCGAATGGAAATTGAGCTGTATGAAAATCGGAGTGAAGTTTGCAACGGTTCCGCCGCCGCCGCTGGTTCCCTTCTGGGTGGAACAGCATCCGAGGTTTCCGCTGCAGTTGGAATCGCCGTTGTGCTGATCGCCCAACCCAAAGAGGGGCTGGCGCGTCTGCGTGGCCTGGTTCTCGACAGCGTCCCGTCGCCACATTCGCGGCGAGCCTACGCCAAGGCGCTGGATGATTTTCTCTCCTGGTACCTGCAATTTCCACGCGGACCGCTTTCCAAAGCCTTGGTCCAGGCATACCGGTCTGAGCTGGACCGCTTGGGTCTGGCTTCCTCAACCATCAATGTTCGTCTGGCGGCGATCCGGAAACTGGCGGCTGAAGCGGCTGACAACGGGCTGCTGGATCCGGTGCTGGCCGCCGGCATCGCCCGGGTGAAAGGAGCGAAACAGCTCGGGGTGCGGGCGGGGAACTGGCTCACCCGCGAGGAAGCGAGCCTTCTCTTACTGGCGCCGGATGCGGCGACGCTCAAAGGAAAACGGGATAGGGCGATGCTTGGTGTGTTGATCGGCTGCGGGTTGAGACGGGCGGAGTTGGCCGCACTGACGATCGATCACCTGCAGCGGCGCGAGGCCCGCTGGGTCTGGATTGATCTGGTGGGGAAGGGAAGCCGGCTGCGCAGCGTCCCGGTACCGGATTGGGTGAAGATGCTGCTGGATGACTGGATTGCCGCGTCCGGAATCCGGGACGGAAAGCTGTTCCGGGCGGTGGACAAGGCCGATTGCGCCTGGGGCTCCGGCATTACCGAAAAGGTCGTCTGGTGGACCGTGCTTGCCTACGCGAAGCCGCTCGGGTTCGCCAATCTCGCGCCCCACGATCTGCGGCGGACTTGCGCGAAGCTTTGCCGGGCAAGCGGCGGAGAGCTGGAACAGATTCAACTGCTGCTGGGGCATGTATCGATTCAGACTACGGAGAGGTATTTGGGAACACGGCAGAATCTGGCGCAGGCGGTGAACGATAATTTGGGGATTGCGCTTTGAAACCGCTCTCGATCAGGCCGCCTGATGGCTCGGCTCGTGACGGAGTTTCATCAACTGATCAGTGCGAAGCGGCAGGGACGCGTAAGTCCGGCCCTCGTCATCGCTGAACTCAACTTCGTATACACCCGGTGCCAGCCGTTCGACGATGGTGCCTACCTGGCCGCGCTGAAGCGCTTGGCCGGTGATGTCTTCGAGCAATGCAACCGCGGACAGCAATTGAATCTCACGCATTGCGCACCTCAACCTTAGATAGTACAAAACAACTGGTCAGCCGCGGTGCCATTTAGCCTCGAAGTACGATCCGGGCGCTCCGGATACTGGGACGGTGATCGCCTCGGATCCGCGCGTCACCGCCTCAGTCTCTCGTGCCGCCTGGATCAAAGCACCGCGCAGAAACTCCGCGTCTTCCTGGGCCAGCTCCAGAGTGGCTAAGAAGACACGGGCTTTGTGTCGGCCCCGCGGATGGTGCGGATTGAGGCAGTAATGCCGCAGCTTCGCAATTGCAACGATGGCATCGGTACTGCCGGGCAGCTTCACTCTAATCTACTCCCCGCAAGCTTCAGTAGTCCGGCTGTCTTTCAGAACCCAAATTTACCAGGCGGCGAACCAGCCGTTGTCGCCAGCGCCTACCATGCGTCCATTACCCCTCTATCCCGAAAGCAAACATTTCCTGACGATCTCTTTATCCGTGCCGGAGCCCCGGAGGGCTTGTTTGATTGGTTTACTCTCCGCGCATGGGCGCAATGGCGATGTGATCTTCTACCTTGGTGACGCCGGGAGCGCCCCAGGCTGCATGAATCGCTTCGTTACGCTCGGCTCGCGAACGGGCGGTGCCGCGGAGGCTGACCACGCCGTGAACCACTTGTGTTTTGATGTGGCTCGAATCGACCAGCGCGTTCCGTTTCAGAGATTCCTCGATGGCCGCTCGAACGTCGCCGAGAGGGCCGGCC
>JANYCV010000422.1 GCA_025360145.1 Acidobacteriaceae bacterium | reverse complement strand
CACCCGGCGTGTTCTTCGAAAAGGTAGCGGCGCAAGGCTATTACCTGGGCAAGATCATTCCGTATCGCGGCAGTTGGGTTGAATTCGAATACGACAACAAGAATCTTTTGTACGTCCGCATTGATCGTAAGCGTAAGTTCTACGGTTCGGTGTTCCTTCGCGCCTTGGGCATGAAGACGGACGAGCAGGTACTGCGCACGTTCTACACCGATACGCACACAACGCTAAAGATCAAGGACAAGAAGCTACTTTGGGTTGCGGCGGAATCGGGCCGTGGCGCATTGCTTGGACTTAAGCTTTCCTTCGCCATCAGCTCAAAGGGCGGTGACACCGTTGTTCCGCAAGGCCGCAAGATCACCAACAGCGTGCTGAAAGACATGGCGAAAGCCAAGGTTGAACAGTTCGAGGTGGCAAGCAACGATCTTGAAGGCGCGTTGGTCATGGCCGACGTGGTTGATCAGGAAACCGGCGAAATCCTGGTGGAGGCCAACCAGGAATTGACCGCGTCCCTACTCACCAAGCTAATGGATGCAGGCGTCACCAAGCTGGAATTGTTCTTCCCCGAGCGCGACGATGTTGGCAACGTGATCTCGGCCACCTTGCGCAAGGATCCGATCAAGACGCAGAACGACGCTCTGCTTGAAATTTACCGCAAGCTTCGCCCGGGCGATCCGCCAACCGTCGATACGGCCACATCGCTCTTCCAGGGCATGTTCTTCGATGCGCGCAAGTATGACTTATCCCGCGTCGGACGCATGAAGTTCAACATTAAGCTGCACGATCAGGCTGATTACGCTCCTGAAGCTTACAAGGCTGATCCTGCTTACAGCGAGAAAAATCCGCTGGACCGCCGTACGCTTGATGGTGACGATTTTGTTTCCACAATCCGCTACCTGCTGCGTCTGCGCAAGGGTATCGGCTTGGTGGATGACATCGATCATTTGGGTAACCGCCGCGTCCGCGCCGTGGGCGAACTGCTGGAAAATCAGTTCCGCATCGGTTTGGTCCGCATGGAACGGGCCATCAAGGAAAAGATGTCGGTGTATCAGGAAATGTCGACAGCAATGCCGCATGACTTGGTAAATGCGAAGCCCGTTATGGCCGCGATTCGCGAATTCTTCGGGTCCAGCCAGTTGTCGCAGTTCATGGATCAAACCAATCCATTGTCGGAGATCACGCATAAGCGCCGTCTCTCGGCCCTTGGACCTGGTGGTTTGTCCCGTGAGCGCGCTGGCTTTGAGGTTCGTGACGTTCATCCGACTCACTATGGCCGCATCTGCCCGATTGAAACGCCTGAAGGTCCGAACATCGGTTTGATTTCGTCGCTATCATGCTTTGCCCGCATCAATGAGTATGGCTTCATTGAAAGTCCGTACCGGCGGGTGATTGAAGGCGTGGTGGTGGACGAAGTTAAAGTATCCAATCCTGGCGATACACACACGAAAGTTAACCAGGTTATCACTCGTCCGGAAATGGAAAAACTCAATGGGGGGATCAAGACGGGCAAGCAGCCTGCTGAATTTGAAGCCCATTGCGACTACCTATCCGCGTGGGAAGAAGACAAGTACATCATTGCCCAGGCGAACATCAAGCTTGATCCGGTGGGTAGGATTACCGACGAACTAGTGAACGCCCGGCAGCAGGGTAACTTCGTTCTGATTCATCGTGAAGAAGTACAGTACATGGACGTCAGTCCGAAACAGCTTGTTTCGGTTGCCGCCAGCTTGATTCCGTTCCTTGAAAACGATGACGCTAACCGCGCATTGATGGGATCGAACATGCAACGCCAGGCTGTACCGCTGCTACGCGCCGAAGCGCCGTTCGTGGGTACCGGCATGGAGCGCGTCACGGCTCGCGATTCCGGGGCGGTGGTTATCTGTAAGCGCGCCGGTATTGTGGATTCGGTCGATAGCGAACGCGTCATTGTCCGTGTGGACGGCTCGTCCGCCCATGAAGGACAGATGTCGCGTGAGGTCGGATCGGACATTTATACGCTGATCAAGTTCAAGCGCTCGAACCAAAAC
>JANYCV010000326.1 GCA_025360145.1 Acidobacteriaceae bacterium | reverse complement strand
CCCGGAACGTGAAGGTCCGTTGGGCGAAGGACGGAACCATTCTCACCGGGGCTTCCGGAAACTTCGATCAGGCTGCTTGGGAACTGAGAACACCCCGCGTTGCGCTCTACGAATCCTGGACCGCGAACATCGACACCGGCTGGACGCAGTGGGTGCTGGATACTTACAACGTGCCGCACACTATCATCCACAACGGCGATTTTCAGAAAGGCGGCCTCCGGTCGCGCTTCGACACCATCATTCTTTCCTCGGAGTCAACCAACTCCATCCTGCACGGCATGCGTGATGGAGAGCGGTCTGTGGGCCGCCTGGGAGGCAGCGAAGAATTCGCGCTCCAGCGGCCGGAGTATACCGGAGGAATCGGCGTGGCGGGCCTGGCACAGCTTGAAAATTTCGTACGAGAGGGAGGAAGCTTGATCGCCTTTGACGCTGCCGCCGATTTGCCGGTGCAGTTGTTTCCGCTGCCGTTGCGCAACTTGATTTCGGGCTCCGCTTCCACACCGGAAGACGCCGCGCCCACTGGTTACTATAGCCCCGGCTCCATTCTGCGCATCACCGTGGATACTTCCAATCCGCTGGCCTTCGGGATGCCGCAAGAGGCTTACGCGTTTTCGAGCGGAGGGCAGGCCTACGACATCACACTGCTGCCGGAGTACAACCGGGGCGAACGGGAAGTCCGTTCCGTGGCGAAATATGCGTCCACGGATCTGCTCGCCAGCGGATGGATATCCGGTGAGAAAGCCGTGCTGGGCAAGCACATTTTAGTGGATGCCCGATACGGCAAGGGGCATGTAATCCTGTTTGGATTCCGGCCGCAGTTCCGCGGCCAATCGTTCGGCACGTTCAAGTTCCTGCTGAACGCGATCTATCTCGGCTCGGCGAAACCCCTATGAGCCGGTCATTTCTCGTAGGGATCACGCCGGACTTTTACGCCGGGAACGACGGCGCGATTGAAGATTTGGTGGCCGGGGAGCTTGGCTTGGTCGCCGGTATGGATTACCGGCCGATGACCGTCGCCTCCGCCAATACCGCCACGCCGGAAGAGCTTCAACCCTTTGACGCGATTCTCTGTCTCAACACCAGAATTAGCGCGGAGAGTTTGATCGGTGTCGACCGGCTGGCGATCGTGGCAAGGTGGGGAATCGGGTGCGACAACCTGGATGTGGAGGCACTCTCCCGCGCCGGCATCGTGGTTACCACCACGCCGGAAGCGGTAAGGCGGCCCACGGCGGAGTCCATATTCACGCTGATTTTAGCGCTTGCGAAAAACCTGGTCCAACAGGATCGTGTGGTTCGCGGCGGCAGTTGGCGCAATGAACTTACAAGGCCCGGCAGCGATCTGCGCGGGCGTGTGCTTGGTTCGATAGGCTGCGGAAACGTGGCCCGCGAGATGTTCCAGATGGCGCATGGATTCGGCTTCCGGTGTTTGTTGGCGTACGACCCATACCGCAGTCAGTCGGAAGTGGTGGATCTGGGTGTGGAACTGGTGGATCTGGACACGCTCTGCCGCGAGAGCGATTTTCTAACCATCAATGCGCCGCTCAATGCGGAAACGAACGGCTTGGTGGGACCCCGCCAATTTCGATTGATGAAACAGAAATCCTACCTGGTCAATACATCGCGCGCCCGGATTGTTTCCCATGCTGCCTTGGTGCAGGCGCTGAAGGACGGGCGAATCGCCGGCGCGGCGCTGGATGTATTTCCAGGGGAACGGCCTCCGCCTGATGATCCCATACTCGAATGCGAAAACGTGATCCTGATTCCTCAATCGCTGGCCCGGACCGAAGACATGCTGAAGGGAGCAGGGAAGGAGGCGTGCCGGCATATCCTGCGCGTGGGACGCGGCGAAGTTCCCGACGCCGTCGTCAACCGCGACATTGTGGAAAATCAGGCGTTTCAGGCGAAGCTGGATTTCTACCGGCGTCATCTTCGGATCTGACCTTACATGTACATCCCGCCGTTCACGTCCAGCACGTGACCCGTGATGTATCCCGCGGCATCGCTCGCAAGAAATGCAACGGCCGCGGCAATGTCTTCCGGCGTTCCCATGCGCTTCAACGGAATACCGGCAAGCACTTTCTCTTTCACCTCAGCCGAAAGCACGCCCGTCATGTCGGTTTCAATGAAGCCCGGTGCCACTGCATTTACTGTAATTCCACGGCTGGCCATCTCCTGCGCAAGCGATTTTGTTACTCCAATCAGCCCCGCCTTCGACGCCGAGTAGTTCGCCTGTCCGGCGTTTCCCGCCTCGCCCACCACGGAGGTGATATTAACGATCCGGCCCCAGCGTTCGCGCATCATACCTTGCAGCACTTGTTGAATGGCGAAGAACGATCCACTCAGGTTGGTGTCGATCACCAGATCCCAATCGTCTTTCTTCATTCGTAACGCCAGTCCATCTTTTGTGATGCCCGCGTTGTTAACCAGAATGTCGATCCGGCCGAACTCCTTCGCCGCTTTCGCGAAGGCCTCCTTGATGGAATCGATAGACCTAAGGTCAAGCTGGGTGACGTACGCCTCAGCACCTTTCAACCGGATTTCGGCGGCCACTTCTTCCAGTTTCTCTGTATCGCGCGCCGCCAAAACAACGCGATTTCCCGCGGCGGAGAGTGCCAGTGCGCAAGCCTTTCCGATGCCGCGGCTGGCGCCGCTTACAAATGCAACTCGAGTGTTCATGTGTTTTTTGAAAAATCTGCCTGAAGATCAATCATAATAAAACTTCACACCTATGGCACACAACGATCTGCGTGAATTCGTCGGCGCGCTGGAAAAGGCTGGAGAGCTGAAGCGCATATCTCTCGAAGTGGACCCGTATCTGGAAATCACCGAATTCGCCGACCGCTCGGTAAAGAACGGTGGCCCGGCGTTCCTGTTTGAGAATCCCAAGGGCAGCAAGGTGCCGCTGCTGGTGAACGCATTCGCCAGCATGAAGCGCATGGAGATTGCGTTGGGCGTCGGCAACGTGGACGAGATTGCCAACCGCATTACCGAATTTCTGGAACTGCGCATGCCCCAGGGCCTGCTCAACAAGCTGAAGATGCTGCCCAAGCTGGCCGAGGTGGGGTCGTTCTTTCCGAAGATTGTTTCCAGCGGCCCATGCAAGGAAGTGATCAAGCACGACGGCTTCTCTCTAAAGGACTACCCGGTGCTGCACTGCTGGCCGCAGGATGGCGGACCCTTCATCACGCTGCCGCTGGTGTTTTCGAAAAACCCCGCCACCGGGAAGCGCAACTGCGGCATGTACCGCATGCAGGTTTACGATGAGCGCACCACCGGCATGCACTGGCAGACCCACAAACAGGGCGCGGAACATCATCGGCGGCTGATTGCGGAGGGGAAGAAGCGGATGGACATCGCGGTGGCCATCGGCTCCGATCCCGCGACGATGTACTCGGCCATTCTGCCGCTGCCGCCCGACCTGGACGAGATGATGATCGCCGGTTTCCTGCGCGGCAAACCGGTGGAGATGGTGAAGTGCGAGACCTCCGATATAGAGGTTCCCGCCAACGCCGAGATTGTGCTCGAAGGCTATCTGGAACTCGGTGAGTCTCGGAGCGAAGGACCGTTCGGCGACCATACGGGCTTTTATTCTCTGGAAGAAGACTACCCGGTATTTCACGTAACCTGCGTCACGCAGCGCAAGAACCCCATCTACGCGACCACCATTGTGGGTCCGCCCCCGATGGAAGATTTTTACATGGGCAAGGCCATTGAGCGAATCTTTCTGCCGCTGATGCGCATGCAGCTTCCGGAAGTGCGCGACATTTGCATGCCCGCCGAGGGCATTTTTCATAACCTGATTCTGATCTCGATTCGCAAATCGTACCCAGGGCACGCGCGCAAAGTAATGCACGCCATCTGGGGCCTGGGCCAGGCGATGTTCAGCAAATGCATTGTGGTGGTGGATGAAGATGTGGACGTGCAGAACGTCAGTGAAGTGGCGTGGAAGGCGCTGAATAACATCGACCCTGAGCGCGACATTCAGTTCGTAATGGGCCCGGTGGATTCGCTGGACCACTCGAGCCGGCTGCTCAACTACGGGTCCAAGATGGGCGTGGATGCCACGAAGAAGTGGCCGCAGGAAGGCTTCACCCGCCGCTGGCCGGATGTGATCAAAATGACTCCTGAGGTTCAGAAGCGGGTGGATGAGCTATGGAAAAAAGCGGGGATCAAGTAAAGCGGAGCGAGTCGTGTTAGACTAAAAGCTCACGGTGGCTTTAGCTCAGTCGGCAGAGCATCGGGTTGTGGTCCCGAGGGTCGTGGGTTCGAGCCCCACAAGCCACCCCATCCCACGTTTGCAAACAGCAAAAAGAGTAGGCTCCAAACAGGCGCCACTTCTGCTACCATGCGTCCCTTCAAAACAGAAATGCAACCCCTCGCTTTCAAATCAGCTTGAGAATCGGGAACGGTAGCGGAACACAGAGAGTATAAAATTAGACATGCCTGCGCCAGACGAAATCAACCAGCTTGACGTTCGAATGAACAATCGGGCCAAAGACCAACACGGAAACCTCCAAATCACGGTATTTTTCAGGAACGGCAAGACGCATAGATTCCGGAACCAGGATGCATTGATCTATGATGCGATCATCCGGAAAACCCGCCCGCAACCTAACACCTAATCGGCCCATTCGTTAAGCCCCTCATCCGGCCCACAGCGCGCCTGGTCGGCGGACGCCTCGGTCTCGGCTTTCCATTGCAATCCGCTACCCAATTATCGGTGAGAAGTAGAAA
>JANYCV010000407.1 GCA_025360145.1 Acidobacteriaceae bacterium | reverse complement strand
CCAGGTTGTTGATGCCGGAAGTGAATTAGCGGAGGATGCCGTCCTGGTGGCGACGGATGGTTTTCGCAACCTCGACGATGGCGGGGATGCGGCTGTGAGTGGACCGGAAGTACCACTGGTCGAGGAACGATTTGGCCTTGTGGGCCGATTGGTTGAAGAGATCTTGGAATGTAAAGCGGATTTGGTAGGCGCGGGAGGTTTTCAGATGAGAGTTGGCGATGTCTAAAGCGTCGAACGTTTCCCGCTGGCCAGGTGTAAGCCTTTCGGCATTCTTGAGCCAGACGTAGGGGCTGCCGACGAGTTCAAAATGGTCTTTGGGTTCAAGGCGGCGAACTTCGTCGACGGCGTTATTGACCAGACTGACGACGTGGAATTTATCGAAGGTGACCTTGGCGCTGGGTAAGCTTGCGGCCATCCCCTTTGTGAAGGCATTCGTCATGCCGATGCTGACTTCGGTGACGACCTCGGGATCGCCGCCATGACCTTGCAGATCAGCGGCGAAAGCGGCGACCGTGGAGGCTCCTTACAACAGCCGGGCGCCCGCGGCGGATACGAATCGCTGCTGACGTTCATTCAGATACGGACTCAGCAGAGCGTGCTTCGCACGCAATCCGGCGCCGGAAACATCATCCATTACGGTATCTTACAATTTCCAGGCTCAAATGTTCAGCTTATTCTTGCGAGACTTACAAGAGCTTAATCAAGAGAGATAGCGCCATCCCGAACCCGATTCCGATTACGATGCGGCGCACGGCGGTGCGGCCCAGTTTCCGGGCTACGCCGGCGCCGCCAACCCCGCCCACTATGGCACCTATCGCCATTACGAGAACGTCGGGCCAGTACACCATGTTCGACCATACGAAGTAGAGCGCGGCTACGCCGTTGATGCAGAGGGCGAAGAAGTTTTTCAGACCGTTCATCTGATGGATGTCGGTTAGGCCGAGGATGCTGAGCGCGGCCAGCATCAGGATGCCGATGCCAGCGCCGAAGTAGCCGCCGTATAGTGCGATTAGGAATTGGAACAGGACTGCCCCGGTCATCCAACTGGGACCGTGAGGTTCGCCGGTGCCGGTGCTGGTGCTGGTGCTCTTGAGTTTCCGCTGAATGGGTTCCTGCAACATGAACAATAGGGTGGCGAAAAGGATTAGGAAAGGGACCAGCTTGTCGAAGATGACCGGGGGTGTGAAGCGCAGCAGCGAGGCGCCGATGATTCCGCCGATCAGGCTGGGGGCCACCAGTGCCAGCATTCCGGGCTGGGCCTCACGCAATTCGCGGCGATATCCCCACATGCTTCCCAGCGAGCCGGGCCAGATGGCTACGGTGCTGGTGGCATTTGCGGTGACCGACGGCAGGCCCAGCCAGATAAGGGCGGGGAAGGAGACGAGAGTCCCTCCGCCAGCTACGGAATTGATGGCGCCGGCGATAAAAGCGGCGCCGAAGGCAACGGCTGAGTGTGACAGGTTGAAGTCGGGCATTGGGATGTAAAACGCAGCATACCATCTGGTATAGTGAGTGTTTTCAAGGATTCCACAATCGAATGAATTATGGTTTGAATATTCGTCCAGAAGGCGCTTGGGACTTGGTTTCCGTGGGTGCCCTTGTCCACCGCCTGGACCCCGGCATTATCCCTTTCCGAAAGGCCCACGAGGTCCAGATTCACGTTAGCGGAGGGGAATTTAATGTCTCGGCCAACCTGGCGGACTGCTTTGGCATGAATACCGCGGTGGTGTCGGCGATGGTGGATTATCCGATCGGCGATCTGGTGGCCGAGCGCGTGCGGGCGATGGGAGTGAAAGGGTTTTACAAGCGCTTCAAGCACGACGGCGTGCTGGGTCCGAATATCGCTGGCGTCTATAGCGACCGCGGCCAGGGCATGCGCGCTCCGGTGGTTTTCTATAACCGCTCGAACGAAGCGGCTGGTCTGCTGAAGCCGGGCGACGTCGATTGGGACGCCATCTTTGGGCAAGGGGTGCGGTGGTTTCATAGCGGCGGGATTTTTGCGGCGCTTTCCAAATCGACTCCGGAGTTGATTATTGAGGGCATGAAGGCGGCCAAGGCCGCGGGGGCGGTGGTCTCACTGGACCTGAACTACCGTGAGAAGCTTTGGAATATTTCCGGCGGGCACGAGCGGGCGCTGGAAGTGCTGGGGCGCATTCTGGAGAATGTGGATGTGCTTGTGGGCAATGAAGAAGACTTGCAGAAAGGACTCGGCATTCCGGGGCCGGAAGTGGCGGCTAAATCGAAGCTGGATTCCAGCGCGTTCTTCAGCATGATCGATCATGTGATTGCGCGGCATCCGCAGATCAAGGTGGTGGCTACTACGCTGCGCGAAGTTCACTCGACGAACCGGCACAGTTGGGGCGCGGTTGCCTGGATCGACGGGAAGACGTACATGTCGCCGACTTGCGAGCTGGATGTGCTGGACCGCGTTGGCGGGGGCGATGGGTTTGCCGCGGGGTTCTTTTACGGCCTGCTGACCGGTGAGTCTCCGGAAGAGGCGATCAAGCTGGGCTGGGCGCATGGTGCGCTGCTGACTACGTTTCCGGGGGATACCACAATGGCTTCGGTGGCGGAGGTGCGAAATCTGGCTCAGGGCGGCTCGGCCCGGATTCAGCGGTAGGTTATTCGCCTCTGATGAACGCAGATGCACGCGGATTTTAGGATTTAGTTTTCTCCCAGAGGCGGAGGCCGCCGCGAAAGGCATTGGTGTTTTCGCCTAGGCGGGCGTCGCGCGGCAATTCCTTGAGGTATTTTGCGTTGCCGCCGCCCAGCACTACGTAATCCACCACTAAAGCCGCTTTCAGCCGGGCGACGATATCAAGGACGATTTCGCGCCAGTGCTTTTTGCCAAGCCGATCAAGACCGCGGAGGCCGGCGTAATCTTCAAAGGTCCGATCCTTCTTGTATGGTAGGTGCGCTAGTTCTAGCGGCGCAAGCACACCGTCGATGATTAGTGCCGAACCCAAGCCCGTACCTAGGCCCAGGAACAGCATCCGGCCGCCTTCATAGCTGCCTAGCGCTTGCATGGCAGCGTCGTTGACGATCTTTACGGGGCAGGAAAACGCCTTCGCGTAGTCAAAGCCTACCCAACCCGGAGCGAGATTGTGCGGTTCGAGGGCTGGTTGGCCGTTGATGACCGGGCCGGGGTATCCGATAGAGACGCCGGCGTATTTGGCTGCGCCGATTGTCTTCTTCACTTCCGACACCATCAGCGACGGCGTCATTTGGGTTCCGGAGGGAATCTTCACCGGCTCGTTCTGCCCCGGCGCCATCACCTTCACATTGGTACCGCCGACATCGATGACCAGAATATTCATAGGGAAATAAAAAAGCCGCATGGAGCCCATCCGGGATCTATGCGGCCAATTGTCAGCAGATTGCCGCGGTTAGGCTGCATCTAGTGATTCAAACCGTGCGGATAGTGCCATGCCGCTACAACAATTCAAGCTTTCGACCGCTCCGCAGTTCCCCATTCGTGTGATAACTCAATTTTCTAGAACTGCCTGCGGGCGAAAGAGCTATCCGATATTGGTGGCCACAACCACCGGCTCCAGGGTTAGTCGTTATAGTGGAAGGAGCCGACGAAAGAGCTGCGCTTTTCGGGGTAGCTCCAGGTGGTGCCCAGCTCGGGTCCGGTGAACTTGTTGGCCAGTGTGTAGGCGGCCATGGAATGATCCAGCTTGGTGAGCGGCTCATACCAGGTCACTTCGTTGTGGCATAGGTGGTCGCCTTCCTGCATGGCGCGGGTTTCAATGGCGGCCAGGGTTCCGGCGGTCAACTTCGCTTTCGCGCTGTGGACGCTATCGCCTTCCATGGTGAATTCGATGGGCTGCACATCCACACGGACTACGTCGGTCAACAGGTCGCCGCCCATTTTCTTGGCGAAGCTCTGGAGTGCCAAGCGCTGCGCCGGGGTAGCGCGTTCGTCCACGATGATAACCGATTTCACCGGGTATGCATTGCTATGAATGTAGCCCAAGGTGCCGCTGGCTTTGACGACGCCGATGACCGATAGGCCATCCACGTTGATTCCTTGCCATTCGCCCTTCTTGACTTTCCAGCCGAACACTGCGAGATCGCCAACCAGGTCGACTTCGGCGTTGGCAAAGCAAGGCCCGGTGTAGACGTCCGCGGTTCGGGCTTCCACGTAATCGCCCTGCACGCTGCTGCGCACGGGCGGTAAGCTGGCGGCCATCAGCGTCGATGCTGCCAGGGAGACGGATGCAATCAATTTCTTCATGCTGGAACCTCCAAGTGATTCTTCTTACAGTTTACCCCAGGTTAGAGTGCCCGATAGCATTCGCGGCCTTCATGGCATTCGTAATCGTCCGCTAACTTGCCATCAAGTCCGAGGCACATTTGCGTTTTGTGACACCAGAACAGCCGGTCATTGCCGTGCGGGACCGTTGGATCCCACTCGGCTGGAATGAACATGCCCTTCCAGCGAAGGTTGGCGCAACGGTCCTCGTCAATATTTACCAGTCCTGCCCGTTCCATGCTCTTTAGGCCTTCTTGCCACCGGCTTCGAGGAGAGCACGCTTCACTGCGACCCTTGCCAGTTGCACCTTATATTCATTTTGGCTGAGCGGTTTCGCGTCGGCCACCGCGGCCTTGCCGGCTTCGTCAGCCACGCTCTCGGTGATTGTTTTGCCGGCCAGCCATTTCTCGGCGGCGGAGGCGGAATAGGGGACCGGGCCTACGTGTCCAAGTACGATGCGGGCGTTGGCTACGCTGTTGCCCTTCATGGTGAGCGCGACGGAAGCGGTGGCGAGAGGCCAATCGAGCGCTTCTTTGTGACGCACTTCGTAGGTGGCGTTCTTCACGCCCTTGGCGGACGGGATGAGGATCTCGGTGAGAATCTCATTCGGAGCGAGGACGATTTCGCGAGTGGTTTCGTTTTGAGGAGCGACGAAGAATTTGTCCGCCGCCACTTCGCGGTTTCCCGAAGCGGAGACTAGCTTGAACTTCGCGCCCAGAGCGATTAAGGCGGGTGCCAGGCTGGAAGCGCTGACGAAATAGGCGGGGCCGTTGCCGAAAATGGCGTGGTACCGGTTTTCGCCGCCGGGAATCAGGCTCTTACCGTTTTTCATGCCGAGCAGCCCTTCGCCGCCACGGAAGTACCAGCAGCGGGGGCGCTGGCAAAGGTCGCCGCCTACCGTTCCCATGTTGCGGATTTGCGGGCTGGATACGCCGTGAGCCGCCTCCACCAGAGACGGGTATTCGGCGCGGACAGCCGCGTTCTCGAGAAGTTCATCGAAGGTGACTGTGGCGCCGATTCGCAGACCGCCGCCGCTCTTATGAATACCGCCGAGATCCTTGATGCCCTTGAGACTGACAACTCGTTTCGGAGTGGCCAGTTCCTCCTTCATCAGGCTGATGAGGTCAGTGCCACCGGCCAGTAGGTTCGCGTCCGACCAACTGGCGCCGAGCAGCGCAGTGGCCTCTTGAATCGTCTTCGGATTTGCGTACTCGAAATTTTGCATTACGCGTTCCTCCTGCCATTGAGCGCCGCCAGTACACGGCTCGGGATGAGCGGGACCGACGGAACTCTTACACCAATTGCGTTTGCGACTGCGTTGGCGATTGCCGCAACTCCGGGAACAGCAGGCGGTTCTCCAAGGCCGATGACGCCGCGCTTATCGTTATCCGGCGTGATGTCCATGTGGACTACGATGTCGCCGATGTCGGCGATGCCGGCTAGTTTGTAGAACTCCATGTCGGCGTTGAGGACGCGGCCGGTCTGCTGATCCATGACGCGCTCTTCCATCAATGCGGAACAGACGCTCATGATGCAGGCGCCGAGCACCTGGCTTTCGGCGGTCTTCGGGTTGATGACGAGGCCGCAATCATGCACGGCAACCAACTTGTTCATCTTCACTACGCCGGTCTCGATGTCGACGGAAACGTCGGCCATCTGGATGCCGGATGCGCCGCCGGTGTTCAGGCCTTCGGTGCGCTTGGTATCGTTCTCACCCATTTCGGTGATGGTGTTAACGCCCAGCTTTTGACACGCCTGCTGCCACGACATGCCCTTGTCCGGGTTGCCGATCATACGGATCTTGCCGTCTACGGCTTCCAGGCGGTCCGGGGGAGCGTTGAGGATGGGGCCGACGATGTCATAGAGTTTCTGCAGCGCGTTGACGGCGGCTTTGCGGGTGGACGACGATACGCCTCCAACCGTTGTAGAGCCGCCGGAGGGGCCGGAAACCGGGTATAGATTGTCGCCGATCTTGACCTTGATCATGCTAATGGGCAGGCCGAGCGTTTCGGCTGCCACCATCGAGATGACCGTTCGAGTGCCTGAGCCGATGTCCTGGCTGCCAAGTTCCACTTCGACCGAGCCATCCGGGTGAATAGTGGTGCGGGCCTTACTGGCGTGGCCGGCTCCGCCCCAGGTGGAGATTCCGATGCCGAGACCGCGGCGCATATAGCCGTCTTTGTTCTGGCCGCGTGGACGCCAGTTCTTCTTCCACTCGATCATTTCCGCCGCTTTGTTGAGCTGTAAGCGGTAGGTGTCGGGGCGGATGGTGAGGCCGACGTTCTTTAGGAACATGTCCAGAGGGTCCATGTTCAGCTTTGCGGCGAGATCGTCAATCGCGGAGCAAGTGAGGAAAGATGCCTGCGGATTATTAGGCGCGCGCCAGGCACGGGCGGACCCGGCGTTGATCGAGACCGCTGTGTGGTTCAGGCGGTAGTTCGGGATCTTATTGAATACGTAAGGAAGCGGGGGCATGCCGCCGCCGCCGAAACCGCCGCTGGCCCAGGATTGCGACTGCCAGGCGATGATCGTGCCGTCTTTCTTTGCGCCGATCTTGATGTTGGCGAAGGCGGACGGACGAACACCGGCGATGGTGAGTTCGGTCTCGCGGTCGAGGAACATTTTGACGGGTCTGCCGCCGCTCTCCTTGGAGAGTTGCGCGCTTTCGACGCCCCAGCGGTCGGCCGGAAACTTTCCGCCGAAACCGCCGCCCATGTAATCCATCTGGACGTGGACATTGGAAGCTGGAATTTCGAGGTATTTAGCCAGATCGCCGCCTACCGTGGATACGGCCTGCGTGGAAGGCCAATAGTCCACCTTATCGCCCTTCATGGCAATGACTTGTCCATGCGGTTCCAGGCAGCAGTGAGTGATTACGGGAATGGAGTAAAGATTTTCCGAGATGGCGTCGGCTTCTTTAAAAGCTGCGTCGGGATCGCCGGTCACCTGCTCGCCGGCGGCCTTGGCGCGGTTGCCCACTTTGCCCAGATCGTCTTCGCGAACCACATGCGGGAGCACTTCGTAATCCACTTTAATAAGGGCGACAGCATCGCGGGCGATGGCTTCCGAGGTAGCCGCTACTATCGCGATTTCAGTGCCTGCCCATTGCACTTCGGTGCCCGGTCCGGAGATGACGCGGATGGCGGTGACTCCGGGAAACTTCTTCGCTGCGGCAATATCGACAGTCTTCACACGCGCGTGAGCGTGCGGAGACGTCAGCATCACGGCGTGCAACAAGCCGGGAGGATTCAGATCGGACGGATACTTCGCTTTGCCGCTCGCCTTGTCGGGGCCATCGAGACGGCTGGTACGCTTGCCGACGATGCGGCGTTTTTCCATTGGTGGCCAGCTGTAATCAGGCATTGCGTCCTCCCTTGAGCTGCTTACCGGCATCGACGACGGCTTGCCGGATGCCCATATAGGTGCCGCAGCGGCAGAGATTGCCGCCGAGGCCTTTCTTCACTTCCTCGTAGGTCGGGTTTGGATGCTTATCGAGGAATCCCTTCGAGGCGACGACGAAGCCCGGCGTGCAGTAGCCGCACTGCTGAGCGTCGTTGGCCACGAAAGCGGCGATGATGGGGTGGTTCTTCGCCGAAATGCCTTCGAGCGTTTCAATTTCCTTGCCCTGCGAATCGATGGCCAGCATGGTGCAGCTATACATCACCTTTCCGGAAACGATGATAGTGCAGGCTCCGCAGGTTCCCCGGTCGCAGACGCGCTTGGCTGCCGTGAGGTCCAGCGAATTGCGCATGGTGTCGAGGAGGGTTTCGCGGGGTTCGACGGATGTGTTGACGGATTTGCCGTTGATCCGCAGCGTGATGGGAACCGCCGCTGGACCGGAAACAGGCGCTGCCGGCGGGGCGGCTTGCGCTTCTTGTTCGAGGAGACCGGTACTGAGCACTCCTCCGCTGAGGCCGACGCCGCGCATGAATCCGCGCCGCGAAAAGCCTGATGTAGGTTTCTTGGGATTATCTGGATCTTTGGTTAAGCTCACTGGAAAACCTTCCTTTCGTGCCCGGTGAATATGAGAACTATATCAGATAGCCGCAAAACTGTACAAGCGGGGAACAGTTTTTGTGGTCGTTGGGGCAGAATGCGCTTCAAGAGTGGGTGAAAATGCGCGGCTGGGGCAGCGGCGCCGCGGGAGGGACGGCGAGCAGACGGAGGGTACTATTTAACCCACATCCGGCAGTTGAACTCCGGCAACTGGGCTCGGGCGTCCCGCGCTGCCCAACGGGACCGCCCCAACTGAGCTTAGGTTTAATGAATCGCGTTGGCGATTTTGGCGAGCGTGTCGTGTAGTTCCTGCTGCTCAACAATCGCGACCCCAGGCGAGGCCGAAACCGATTCAGAGCCGTTTTGTGTATCTACGAGTCTGAGCAAACTCAACTGAAAGTGAAAGTGACTCTGGAGATCATTGATCGGTTTAGTCATACTGGACTTATCGGTCGGAACTCTGGGTTCTTTCTAGGGAAAATCCGACCAGCGGCTATCCGCTGGAGGATCTGGGCTCAAGGATCTAGGTTGGGAGGGAATCAGGGGAAAGTTTGAAGAAGATCAGGGTCGGGGAAATTACTGGGGCTATTGAGAGGAACAACCTTGTGATCCTTGAGCCTTACTTGTTTTCACACCTACATACCAAGCAAACGATGTGCCAAATGGTAAGTGACTCAGAATCAACAACCGCCCCGTTCTAAAGGGTTCAAATCGGAACTTCTTACACGCTATTCGACCAGGAGCGTGCAAAAGTGGAACACGTGTTTACGGCAGAGCGCTTGGGGCCCTGGAAACCTGTCCTTTAATGGCCTCATCCAGAGTGACGTTGTATCGTTCGAGCGTCTGACCGGTGGCGGAATAGAGCGAGACTTTCGCGCGGTTGTAGGTACTGAGCGCGGAGACCTCGGACGCCTTGGCCTGGGCGAGATCGCGTTGCGCCTGAATGACAAAGAAGATGGTGGACGCGCCGAGGGCATATTTTTTCTGCTCGGCATCTAACGTTTGTTCCTGCAGGATTCTCGATTTTTGCGCGGACTGGTGTTGCGATCTCGATTGCTGCAGCCCGATGACCGCGTTCTGCACATCCACGCGAACCTGATTGATCTGCTTCCGCTGGTTCAATTCGCCTTGGCGCAGCGAGAGTTGATCGTTCAGAAGATCGGCTTGCGCCGACCGGTTGCGCAGTGGAATGTTGAGTTGGAATCCCACACTGTAGTTCGGATAGTTGCGGCTGAGGATCTGGTCGAACAGGTTACCGAATCCACCGAGGAACGCCGGATTCGCGATGCGGAGAATCGGCATGCCTGTGTTCGGGTCAATGGGCGCAACGACGGTGTTAGGAGAACCGGCGATTCCATTGTTTTGCATGCTGCCGACCAAATCCAGCGAAGGACGCAACTGGCTCTTAGTGCCCTGCAATTGGATCCTGGTGTTCTCGATGTTGACTTCGGTTTGAGCAATCTCAGGGCGGTTTGCCAGTGCGAGCGCCACCAGATCCTGAATGGGGGTTATCTGTTCCACGTCCGGAATACTCAGATTGTCCGTGGGAATGATTCGCGCCTCGGCTACACTCGGACTCGCCACTCCGGTACGGCTGAGGGCGTTCTTCAGAATTGTCTCCTGCTGGAGCACCTGCGTTTCCGATTGCGTGAGAGCGTTCTGGCTGCTGGCGACCTCCGCCTCCGCCTTGACGATTTCAATTGGAGCGAGGGTGCCGATCTCCACCTGCTTTTTATTGTCGCTATAAAGCTTCTCGTTGAGTGCGAGAGCCTGGCGGTTCACTTTTACGTTCTCATTAAAGCTGACCAGGTCTGTGTAGAGATTGATTACCGAAGAGACAATGGCGATCACCTGTTGCTTAAAAACCAGATCGTTGAGACGGATGGAGTTCTTCGCGATGCGGATGTTGCGGCTATTCACGGCGAAACCGAACCCCTGCAAGAGCCTCTGCGTTACCTGTAAGTTGATGTTGCCGGTGCGGACCGGGTTGATTTCACTGCGGACGTTGTTCGAAGCAATGTTCTGGCTGGTATACCCGAGCGTAGCGGTAGTGCCGGAGAGAAAGCCCTGCTGAATGCCCACACTGGTGTTGCCGGCGTTGAAAATTTGAGTCGGTGTTCCGCTGGCAAACGAACTGCTTTGCAGGTTTGTGGAATGCGCCCAGTTGTAGTTGGTGAAAAAAACGGGGTCGAGATTCGGGAGCGAAGTTCCGGTTGACGTGATGATGGTGCCATTTGAGGAGGCGCCGGTGGAGTTGGCGGAATTGGTGAAGCTGGTGGACCCGCCGTTCAACTGGCTGACCGCCGACGAAGGGCCGGCTGAGACCGACTGCGTTTGTCCACGAAGTAGGCCTCCGGCCTGTGCCCGAAGCAGGTTTGCCTCGGCCAGGCGCGGACCGTAGCGTTGCACTTCGATATCGAGATTGTTCTCGAGCGCCAGAGCGATGGCATCCTGGAGTGAGAGGTAAATGTTGCCGGCGCGAATCAAATACTCAAGCCTGGGTGAATTGGCAAGATTGATGGGGGCAACGTCAAACGGCGTGTACTTGCGGGTGAAAGGCGTGTACCAGTGAATCTCCTTTGGGGCAAGAACCGCGCCCGGCATGTTCATTTGCTGCTGCCCAAACGCCCCAGGAACCAGGAGAACGAACACGCAAAACAAAGCTATGGAAGACTGTACACTTTTCATGATGAGATTCCTCTAAAACGAGAACAGTTGACGGAAAGTTCCCTGAATTCTATATGTTATCGCAGGATGCGATCTCCATCGCAGTTCCGCGGATGAAATGTTGTTTTTGCACGCCGAATGCCGTCCGCAAGTGATTGAATCGCAGAATGATGGACAGATGGCGGGTTGTCTGATTCCGGGACTTCGTTGCCGGAATCGGACACTTTGGCTCTCAAGCTGTAAAATATAAGGAAACGTGACTGAATCCAATGTATTAGAACTCTTCAATCAAACTGGCGCCTACTTGAAGGGACACTTCCGGCTGACCAGCGGACTTCATAGTTCCGAGTATCTTCAATGCGCGCTGGTTTTGGCGCATCCGGCTTATGCCGAACTTCTGGGCGCTGAACTGGCGGCTAAGCTGCGGGCCATTTCGCCGGAGCAGAAGATTAGTGTCGTGGTTTCCCCGGCCATCGGCGGATTGATCATCGGACACGAAGTGGCGCGAGCGTTGGGCGTGAAATTTCTGTTTGCCGAACGGGACGCCAGCGGCAAGATGGTTCTGCGGCGCGGATTCCGGATTGACCCGTTCGATCATGCGGTGGTGGTGGAGGACGTGATTACGACTGGCGGCAGTTCGCGCGAGGTGATCGACCTGTTGTGGGCCGCGGGAGCTAATGTGATTGGGGCCGGTTCGGTGATTGACCGCAGCGGCGGACGGGCCGACCTGGGTGTGAAGCGGGCGGCGCTGGCTACTATGAGCGTGATTTCGTATTCGGAAGAGGTTTGCCCGATGTGCCAACAGGGCCTGCCGGTGCAGAAGCCGGGTTCGCGGCCGTCCTGATGTTCTGCTGCTCGCAGGAGTCGACAGCAGGCGCGCGAGCGCGACCAGGGGGACGCGCGCGGACGAGGGCGTCGGCCCCACCTTGCTTTGGGGGATGGTGGACTTGATGCGGCGCATCAAGCTCACGATTGCCTACGACGGGACCGATTTTCACGGCTGGCAGGTGCAGCCGGGTAAGCCTACAATTCAGGCCGCGCTTGAGGAAGTGCTGGGAGTTATTGAGGGAGCGCCGGTTCTGGTTGCCGGCTCCGGTCGAACCGACGCTGGGGTTCATGCGCTGGCCCAGGTGGCGGCGGTCTCCTTAGAAAATCCGCTTCCCCTGTATAATTTGCGCAAGGCGGTGAACCGGTTGCTGCCGGATGCCATTCGTCTGGTGCGAGTGGAAGAGGCTGCGGCGGAGTTTCATCCG
>JANYCV010000403.1 GCA_025360145.1 Acidobacteriaceae bacterium | reverse complement strand
CCCGCGAAGTCCCACCCAAGCCACGCGCAACCTGGGCAGTCCACAATCGGGCACTTCCTCCCGAAGCAACCCATTGCCCACGTGTCCAAACTTGCAATTGGCTGCGTTTCGCAAAACGAATCCACACCGGAGACATCCTGGCGAAAACACCCCACATTCCGTGCGCTAAACTAACAAACAATTATGAGCAAAGCACCCGCCCTCCTCTTCGCCGTCGCCAGCCTGCTCCTCGCTCGCGGAATCACGCCCGAAGACTATCTCCGCTTCGAGTTCGTCGGCAACCCGGCCATCTCTCCCGACGGAAAATCGGTCGCCTTCCCGCTCACGAAGATCAACGAGAAATTGAACCGCCGCATGACGGCCATCTGGCTGGTCCCCTACGACGGCAGCGCCGCGCCTCGCCCGCTCACCGCTGAAACCGTCTCTTCTTCGAACCCGCAATGGTCCCCCGACGGCAGGACGCTGGCCTTCCTCTCCACCCGCGGCGAAGCAGCGCGCGCCCAGATCTGGCTGCTCTCGATGGACGGCGGCGAACCACGCCCGCTCACCGAATCGAAGAACGGCGTAGCCTCATTCCAGTGGTCTCCGCAAGGCGACCGCTTCGCAGTCGTCTCCCGCACCGGACCCTCCGACAACGGCAAGTCGCCGAGCGATGTACGCCACTACACCCATATTCGCTACAAGTTCAACGACACCGGCTGGTTCGACGATAAGCGCTCGCACCTCTTCGTCATAGACGCCAAAACGGGAGCCTCGAAGCAACTCACCGATGGTCAGGAATGGGACGACACCGACCCGCAGTGGTCCCCCGATGGCACGACTCTCGCGTTCGTCAGCGACCGTTCCGGCAACGCCTACGAAGATTCGCGCGACACCGATGTCTGGACAATCCCCTCGCACGGCGGCCCGCTCACCAGGATCTCCGATCACACCGAGGCGGACGCCTCGCCGCGCTTCTCACCCGACGGCAAGACCATCGCTTTCCTCGGCAGCACCATTCAGCGCCAGCATCCGAAAATTTACCTAGCTCCCTCCACCGGCGGCACGCCATCGCGTCTTGCAGTCGGCGGACTCGATCTGCTGATCGCAAACCTGCAATGGTCCGGCGGGAATTCGCTCCTGTTTGAAGCCGCCGCGCGCGGCACGAATGCCGTATATAAGGTGGACCTGCAGGCGCGCAGCGCCACTCCCGTGCTATCCGGTGAGCGGTCGGTGAGTTCGCTAAGCGCGCGCGGCAGCAAGTTCGCTTATCTGGTGAACGATTTCCAGAATCTGGACGACATCTACGTTTCCAATTCCGGCGGAACCGGGGAACGCCGGCTCACGCTCCACAACGCGGTTCTGTGGACGGATCTGCAACTCGCCGGCGTAGAGCGAATGGCGTACAAATCCACGGATGGAACTCCGGTCGAGGGGTTTCTGGTGAAGCCGGCGGGATGGCAGCCGGGGAAGAAGTACCCCGTCCTGCTGACTGTTCATGGCGGACCGGCGGGCATGTATGGAGTGGACTGGAATCACGAGTTCCAGGTCTACGCAGCCAAGGGATATGGCGTCTTCTTTTCCAATCCCCGAGGATCCACGGGCTATGGGGAAGAGTTTGCGCGCGCGATCAAGAACAATTGGGGCAAGATCGATTACACGGACGTGATGACCGGCCTCGATGAGGCGATCCGGCGGAACTCATGGATCGACACCGATAACCTCGGGGTGACCGGAGGCAGCTACGGCGGATTCATGACCAACTGGATCATCGGCCACACGAACCGGTTCAAAGCGGCGGTGACTCTCCGCAGCGTGGCGAATTTCATCAGCGATGAAGGAACCCGGGACGGAGCCTATGGGCATGAGGAGGACTTCAACGGAATACTATTCGATTCGTTCGACCAATACTGGGAGGCGTCGCCGTTGAAGTATGCGAAAAACGTCAAGACCCCGACCCTGATCCTGCACTCCGACAACGACTTTCGCGTACCCATTGAGCAGGGCGAACAATGGTTCCGGGCGCTGAAGAAATTCGGCGTGACCACCGAGTTGGTTTTGTTCCCCAGAGAAAACCACAATCTCACCCGGAACGGAGAGCCGAGGCATCTGGTGGAGAGCATGAACTGGCAGCTCTATTGGTTCGCGCGGTTTATTCAGAAGCAGTCGGCCGCAAAGCCGCCCGATGCGTTGCAGTGATGCGTTGCACCAGCGCGCGTTGCGTCCAGCTAAGGCTTTTCACCGATGCCGGTCTCTGAGTTAAAGATGTTATAAATTGTGAATCACTTGTATGTCGTCTGAAAGACGCCGGAGGAATGGATGCAGAAAAGCGCACGGTTGAAGAAGATTGCACGGCACTTGTTGGCTACCACGTGTCTGACGGTTGCGGCCGTTGGAGTGGCGGGCGCCAGTACGTTTACGGAGGGCTCGGATTTCTCAAATACGTTCGCTGGGGCGAACGCGCTTCCGATAGGTACGGATGTGGTGAACGGCTCGCTATTTGGTAGCCTTGCGCCAGACAACGACGACTACTTCCGGTTTTCAGGGTTGTTGGCGGGATCTTCCTTCTCCCTGAACGCCTCGACGCCCGATTCGGGCTGGCTCGGGAATCTTCTAGTATTTTCCAGCTCCCAGAGCCAGATTGGTACTACTCAGGCTTTACATAATAGCGCACCGGCTAACGCGAGCGGGATTGTTCCGCTGGACGGCATACTCGTTGTGGACGTCGCGTTCAGTGAGGGAACCGGCCCCGATGCCTATACAGTTAGCTTGACAGCCCCGCTGGACCAGACAGCCCAGACACCGGAGCCTTCGACTCTGGCCGGGGTAGGACTTGGCCTGGCAGGCGCCCTGGCGCTGCGGCGCAGACAGAAAGCCTAAGCAGTGTGAGCCCTTACCGCGGGCCTGATGAATTTTCAAATCTTCCGTATTCTCGAAAGCGATGAAGTAAATCGCATCGTTCCCGCGCTGGCACGACAGGTGTTCGTCGACGGTAAGGTTACCGCGAAGGGCCTTGCGCGCGAGGCCAAGAATAATCTTCAGGTGGAGCGAACTGGTCCCGGCCTCTCGGATCTGGACCAGATGGTTCTCTCCGGTCTGCGTCGCAACGAAGCGTTCCAGGCGTTTGCATTTCCCAAACGAGTGCTGTTGCCGATCTTCAGCCGTTATGAACCGGGCATGGAGTATGGCTGGCATGTGGACAACGCGGTGATGGGCACCGGCACCGAGGCGTTGCGCTCGGATCTGGCGATCACCATTTTCCTGAGCGATCCGGCAAGCTACGCCGGAGGCGAACTGGTTCTGGAAATGCCGTTGGGCGAACAGGAGATCAAGTTGGATGCGGGCGAGGCAGTCGTATATCCGGCGACCACAGTGCATCGGGTAGCGGCGATAACCCAGGGAGTCCGGCTAGCCGCGGTTACGTGGGTGCAGAGCGCCGTGAACGATGAGCGGCTGCGCGGCATTCTTTTCGATTTGGGCAATGCTGTTAAGCAGACCGAAGCCAGCGCCGGCGGGAAAACACTAACGCTCCTCAATAAGAGCTACCATAATCTTCTCCGTTACGCGATCGATCTTTAGGGGAAAACCGCCGTGAATCCGCTGCCTTCATCGCAAACCGCTACGCCGGTGGAACCGGTCTTCGAAGTGATTGACGATCTGGTTCCGGCGGAATTGTTTGCTGGCGCGCGGGCTGTGTGCGCGGGCAAAGGCTGGTATTTCGGCCATGGTTCGCATGATTCCGATGAAGCCCGCTTCTGGAAGATGGACCTGGATGGCGACAAGGTTTTCGATGCTGTCTGGGCGCACGTTCGAACGCGATGCGAAGCACTGGCGGGCACTGCGCTTCGCGTGATCCGGCAGTATGCGAACGGGCACACTTTCGGGCTTGGCGGAAAGCCGCATCTGGACGACAATCGTCCGGGATGTTACACGCTGCTCTACTATCCGATGGAGGAGTGGAGAGACGGATGGGACGGCGAGACTGTATTCTTCGACGGAGCCGGTGAGATTGCAAGTGCGGTGCGGCCGCGTCCCAACCGCGCCGTGTTTTTCGATTCGCGGATATTACATGGCGGACGCGCGCCAAGCCGGAACTGCCCCGCGCTTAGAGTAACCGTCGCGTATAAATTAGAAGCCGTAACTGGCGAACCGGCAGCTTCGGACGGAATCCGCGTGAATGAAACATCACGCGATGGCGCGTACCGGGTTTATGCGGTGCATGTGCCGTCAGCCATTGTCGCGCAGCGGAAGCAGGACGAGTTGGCGGGCCTCGGCCAATCCGTTCGTCTTCCTGGATTCCGGCCGGGGAAGATTCCGGCGGCTGTGCTGGAACAACGTTACGGCGCGAAGGTACGGACCAGTGTTGTGAGCCGTCTAGCCGCGGAAGCCGCGGACAGCTTAATGCGGCACGGCGGGCTGGCTTCGAAGGTAGAAGTGGTGAACGGCGGAGCTGCGGGCGAGCTGGAATTTCGCATCGCGGTCACTCATCTGCCCGATCTTCCACCGATAGATTTCGCCGGACTGGACTTGGTGCGGCTGACAGCGCAAGAGAACGATGTGCGGTCGTTGGGGATTTCCGCTGCGGACGCCGCTAAAATGTTGCAGGATCATTTGTGTCAGCAGGTCTTGGATTTCCTGAACTCGGTCTATGAGTTTCCACTGGCCCCGGCGTTGGTGGAGCGCGAATTTCAGGAGATTTGGAATTCGGCCGCGGCGCAGCTTCAGGCGGAGGCGGACCACGAGGAGATCACGGCTGAGCTTCGCGGGATTGCGGAACGGCGCGTGAGGCTGGGCGCGGTGGTGGCTGAGCTGGCTCGGCGTTACGAAATCCGATTGACCGAGGCCGAGGTGCAGGCGGAACGCCGTGTTACTGAAACGGCGGCTCAGACCCGAAGCCGGCTTACCGAAGCACGGGTGATGGATTTCCTTGTGGCGCGCGCTCGGGTGACCGGGCGCGCCGCCAGTGTGAATGATCTTCGTGGCTTTATGGAAGGTTGAACAAGGGTCACCGGGATTCACCGCACGTCACAGTTCAGGTACCCCCTGAATTCCAGCAAAATCGGTCGCCAATTCTATCCCACCGGTAGCCTCGGCGCGCCGCGATCCAGGATCGGTGACGAAGCATCAACGACTTGGCGACCGCCTTGCACTAGCGATCCGCGCAAAGCCGACTGTGGCGAAGGCCTGAGAGGGGCCCCTGAACTGTTACCCTGTTGGAATGGTTTTCGCGGTTTGGCGCCGGCCGTGAAACGTGGGATGTTTTATTTCCGGCGATGCGTGTCCGTATTTTCGCGCGAATCACGCTTTTATCAATAGAGGTCGGAATCGTCGCGGTGAAACGCGATGGTCCCGATAGCCGGAGGTTGCATGAGCGGCGTAATTAGTCAGATGGCAAGCATGGGCCAAGGGAAGCGTCCCGATGAGGAACTGATCGTGAGCGGCACCGGGGCATACGCCTCTTGCGAAACCGTCGGCGGTTTCGCGGCCGTCTACGACGATTTTCTCGAACGGTTCTGCTACGCGCGCCTGGTGAGCGGAGCGCACGAATCGACTGGCGTACCTGTCACATCCCCTCCGCCTCCCGACATTCTGCGGAAAGCAAAGAACCGGATGAGGTCCGTGGGGGCGTAGACTGCGGTGGATGACCAGCGACCGGGCAGTCCGCCTACCATATGACTTCGAGCGGCCAGCGGCCCCAATCGTCAAGCAGGGTCGTGATGAAAGTTGAATTCTAATAGAGCCGCTTTAAGCGAAAGATCTGTTTCGGGTTCGCCTTCGTAACGAAAGTTCCGCCGTTCCCAGCCGTGGTTGCGCCGTCGCGGTCTCGCGTCAGTTCCAGAGCGCCGTCCTTCAGACTGCCGGTGAAGCGGAGCCGTGTCGTATTGATCTCGTTCCCGTTCTGCTGCGCCGTGGCAACCACAATGAACGTGATCAGATCGCCGGAAACCCGCGCTTCCGAGATCGGGCTGCTTTGATAGTCGCCGTACAGCTTGCCGGTCAGCGTTGTCCCGTTCTGCGTAATTTGGAACGCGATATCCTGGAAGGCACCATCGCGCCCTGTCGGGATTTGACCCACCCAGACTCCGTTAAAATCGGCGGCAGACAGGGCCAGGCAACAGAGCAGTCCGCCGATGAAAATTGTCCACATCGCGCACCCCTACGAATGCAGCAATCCGGCTAATGCGCCGGTGCTATCTCCAAAGCGTTCCACCGGCGCGCCAAACGCATCCAGCATGGATACATAAAGATTCGCCGCCGGATGATCTTCGGCGTAAACCAAGTGCCGGCCGCTATCGATGCGCCCGCCGCCACGACCGCCCAGAACTAGCGGCAGCTTGTGCGGATTGTGCGAATTCCCGTCGCTCAACGCGGAAGCGAACAGCACCATGGAGTTGTCCAGCACAGTGGAATCGCCTTCCTTCATCCCCTTCAGCTTACGCAAAAGGTACGCGTACTGTTCAATGTGCCAGCGGTTGATCAACTGATACTGCCGCAGTTTGTCTTCGTCCTTTTGATGGTGCGAAACATCGTGATGCCCGGCGCTGACGCCTTCAAGGAACCGGAAGCTCACGTTGCTGACGGCGTTTCCAAACATGAAAGTAGAAACGCGCGTTGTATCGCTCTGGAAGGCTGTCGCGATCATGTCCATCATTAACCGGACATGCTCCGCGTGGCCGTCCGGACGGTCCGTCGGCATCGCTTTCGGATCGATTGGAACTCGGGCTTTCCAGGCCGTTCGCGTCACGCTGCTGGACCGCTGCACCCGCTCTTCGAGCGACCGCATGGTCGACATATACTCATCCAGCCGAATACGATCTTCCGCACCCACTTGTCCGCGCAGCCGCTTGGCATCGCCCAGCACGCGGTCAAGAAGCAGCGTGTCCATCTTCGCGGTATTGCCTTGCGGAACCGAAGAAGCGCGGAAGAGCCGCTCGTAGACCGACCGCGGATTGATCTCTCTCGCCAGCGGAGTTGACGGGCTGCTCCAGGCGATGTGCGATCCGTAGACGCGCGTGTATCCCACCACCGCATCCACACCGATCGCCACCGGCGTGACGCCCAGTTCTAACGACGGCAGCGGAGTCTGATCCGCCACCCGCTGCGCCGCCACCTGATCCATGGAAACGCCGTTGCCAATGTCGGCGCCGGGCGTCTTCTTAATCGTGGTGCAGGTGATGATGGCCGCTTCCTTGACGTAGTGCCCGTCGCCGCCCTTCGATGCCTCATTCCACAGATTGCTGATGACCGTTACGTGGTCCTTCAGGTCATGCAACGGCTCAAGCGTAGGCGACAGTTTGAAATCGCGGCCCGTGCCTTCCGGCGTCCAGGCGTTGACGTTCACGCCGTTGGGCATATAGAGCACAGCCATGCGCACCGGGCTCTTTGGCAGCGCGGACGACGCCAGTGCGGAGGAGGGAACCATGGCTTCGAGCCAGGGAAGCCCTAGGCCGATACCGGCGCCCCGAAGCAAAGTCCGCCGGGAAATAGAATTCCGGAATGTACTCACGGCTTGTGTTCCTCCTTGGTGCTGCGTGGCATGCCCGCCTGATTCTGAAATGGCACGCTCTTCGCGATCGCCTGGATCAGCGTTTGAGCCTTATAATCATTCTCTCTTAATTCAGCGACGATGCTATCTACTGTACAGGAATCTTTCAGCGTCAGTCCACGCCCGAGTGCATAGCCCAGCATCTTGCTGGTGAGATTGCGGATGAACAGATCTTTCCGCTCCAGCAGCGCGGTCTTCAATTGGTCCGGCCCATCCATTTTCGTTCCATCCATCAGCTCGCCCGAACTATCCACGGGCTTGCCTCCGTCTTCGTCTCTCCAACGCCCAATCGCGTCGTAGTTTTCAAGCGCGAAGCCCAGTGGATCGATGCGGCTGTGGCAACTGGCGCAAACCGGATTCGCCCGGTGTTGCGTCAACCGCTCACGAACGGACTTCGGCGCCGCACCGGCTTTTGTCTCTTCCAAGGCCGGGACGTTCGGAGGCGGCGGTGGTGGCGGCGTGCCGAGAATCGAATCCAGAATCCAGGCGCCGCGCAGAACTGGACTGGTGCGGTAGGGGTACGACGAGACCATGAGAACAGCCGGCATTCCCAGCAACCCGCCGCGATGCGACCCCTCGGGAAGTTCCACCCACTGCGGTTGTTTCGCGGCAGCCTTATTTAGCGGCAGTGTGACGCCCAAATGTTTCGCGAGCGTGCTGGTGCCGATGGTGAATTTCGAGTCGAGTAGATTTAGCAACGACATGTTCCGCAGGAAGATCTCCCGCAGGAAAAGCGTTGGCTGCAACCGGATGTCCGACCGAAGTTCTTCGTCAGCCGCATAGGTGGGAAACAGTTTAGCGTCCGGGATTTTGTCGATGCCTAATTCGCGGACATGAAGCCACTGCTCGACGAAACGCTGGGTGAAGTTATACGAACGATCATTGCGGAGCATCCGCCGCACCATCTCATTCATCACCTCGGGTTCGTGCAGCTTACCCGCAGCGGCGACATCGAACAGCAATTCGTCGGGCATGCTGCCCCATAGAAAATACGACAGCCGGGAAGCCAGCGCGAACTGCTCCACCGGCCGCGGCTCCGGGCTGGTGTTGGGCGATTCCGATCGGAACAGAAACAGCGGAGAAACCAGGGCACCGCGCAAAGAGAAGAAGATCGCTTCCTCAAATGGCTGCCCCTGTTTCCGCGCGGCCTGGAACAATTCCAGATACGGGGCAATATCGCTCCCGGTTACAGGACGCCGAAACGCCCGCGGAAGGAACGCCTTCAGGATTTCCCGTGCAGCCTGATCCGGCGTTACCCCAGGGCCCGGTTTCGCCACCAGGACCTTCACTCGCGATTTGTATTCCTTCGCGGCGAAGTCCATGGCGAATTTCGCCAAGTCCATATATTTTTCCGAATGCAACGGAGAGAGGAACAGCGTCTCGGCGGCGTTGTCGAAGCCCTCGCCGCCGGCGCCGTCCGCCGGAAGGGGATGGCCGATGTCCATGTGAATGTCGAGAAGATCGCGCATGGTAGCGGTGTACTCGTCGCGATTCAACCGCCGGATGGGAAAGGCTCCGGCAGTGATGCCGCCCGCACAAGCTTCGGCCCGCAACGTTGTGGTGACCCAATGGGTGAACCGCTCGCGCTGATCCAGGTCCGGAGCCGGCGCGCCTTTCGGCGGCATCTCTCCGTTGTTTACGCGCAGGTTCAGCGAACTCCATTTCTGCTGATCCGCTTGCAGGCTTGCCGGGGTACTGACCCGCTCCAAACGAAATCCGCCCGC
>JANYCV010000378.1 GCA_025360145.1 Acidobacteriaceae bacterium | reverse complement strand
GCTGTATCCGAAGGAGCAGCGCTGGGAGGATCGCGAATTCCGCGACTTTCCGCAATGGATTCGCCCGCACGATTGCCTGATTCTGAATGACACGCGGGTATTCCCTTCGCGGTTGTACGGCCATCGCACATCGGGCACTGCAGCGGTGGAAGTATTTCTGCTGCGGCCGCTGAGTGCGGACCGAAAGACCTGGGAGGCGCTGGTGCGTCCGGGGCGAAAGGTGCCGGTGGGCGAGAGGATTCGTTTTGCGGATTCACTGGAGGCGGAGGTTTTGGCTCGCGGCGATCACGGGCAGCGGACACTGCGGTTCTCCGGAGCCGATGATATTTACGCCGCGCTCGCAAGGATCGGGCACGTTCCGCTGCCGCCGTATATTCGCCGTCCCGACACGCAGGACGACCGGGACCGTTACCAGACCGTGTTCGCGCGGGAGACCGGGTCCGTGGCCGCGCCTACCGCCGGACTGCATTTCACGCCCGGGATTCTAGCCCGGTGCGAACAGGCTGGCGCGGCGCTGGTACACGTGACGCTGCATGTCGGCCTGGGAACGTTTCAACCGCTTCATGCCGGAGATTTGAGCGATGTCCATCTGCACTCCGAGCAGTTTGAGGTGCCGGCGGAGAGCCTTGCGCGAATCGAAAAGGCCGGCCGCCGAATTGCTGTAGGCACCACTAGCGTGCGGGCGATCGAGAGTGCGGCAAAGCACGGAGCGGGCGCGGGAGAAACCGACATCTTCATCTCGCCCGGATTTGAATTCAGACACGTAGACGCGTTGCTGACCAATTTCCATCTGCCAAAATCGAGCCTGCTGATGCTGGTTTGCGCGCTCGCGGGAAAGGACTTTACCCTTGCGGCCTACGCGCACGCGGTGAAGGAGCGCTATCGCTTTTTCTCCTACGGAGACTGTATGTTGGTGATCTAAGAAATGACGGCTTGGCATGATATTCGCGACCCGAAAGACACAGAGCTGGACCGGCTTGCGGAGCGGTACAATCTTCATCCGCTGCACATTGAAGACTGCCGCCACGGCAATCAGAACGCCAAGGTGGAGGAACACGGCGACTATCTCTTTGTCGTTCTGAAACAGATCGAACTCAACGGTCAAAACGAGTTGCAGATCGGCGACACAGACCTCTTCGTCGGCAAAGACTACATCATCACCGTTGAGGAGTCGGGCTGCAAGTCCGTCGCCGGTATTTTGGACCGTGCCAGGCAGTCAGGGAAAGACCAGCGGCCGGACCAGTTGCTCTATCGCATCATGGACGCGGTGGTGGACTCCTATCTCCCGCTGATCGACCGGTTCAACGAAGACATTGATGTGCTGGAAGATGAGGTGCTGGGCAATCCCGATGTCTCGATGTTGCAAAAGATGTTTGAATTGAAACGGAAGTTGATCGATGTGCGCCGTGTGCTCACGAACATGCGTGATGTCGCCGGCCACCTGCAGCGCACCGAGGCGGATCTAGTCGCCCGCGATATGACGCCGTTCTTCCGAGACATCTACGACCATGTGGTGCGCAATCTGGATATGCTCGAGACGCAGCGCGACCTGGTAAATGGCACCATGGATATCTATCTGTCCAGCGTTGCAAACCGCACCAATCAAGTAATGAAAGTGCTTACTGTTTTGGGGACCGTAGCGATTCCCGCGCTGGCTATTTCGGGCTTCTACGGGATGAACATCAAGCCGTTGCCGTGGGCGGAATCGCCGCACGCGGTGTGGATCGTTAGTGGAATGATTCTTGGAACGTCCCTCGGGTTATTGCTGTTGTTGAAGAAATTCCGTTGGTTCTGAGCAAGGCGCCTCCACTTGCTGTCAGCACTCTGGCGTTGCATTCGCCGCCAGCGGAATAGTGAAACTAAACTTTGACCCCTCGCCCACCCGCGATTCGATCCAGATTCGCCCGCCTAGACGTTCCACAATCCGCCGGCAAGTCGCCAGACCCAGACCGGCGCCCGGATATTCGCTGCCGTGCAGTCTCTGAAACAGACCGAAAACCTGCTCCTGATAACGGGGTTCGATTCCGATTCCGTTGTCCTGCACTGAGATTACGACCTCCGAATCCCGGCACCCGGCCGATACGTGGATACGAGGCGGATGCTCCCCACGATACTTGAGAGCGTTGCTCAATAGATTTTCAAGCAGCCGAATGAGTTGCGTGGGTTCGCCCAACACAACGGGCAACGCGTCGTGGGTCACGGTTGCTCCTGTTTCCTCGATCTTAGAACGGAGATCGGCGAGAGCCTTCTTCAAGGCAACGCCGGCATCGGTCGGCTTTGTCGCGAACGGTCCGCTAACTTGAGAAAAGATGAGGAGCCCGTTAATTAGCTCCTCCATCCGCAAGCCTCCGCTGACGATGAGGTCGAGGAATTGCTGACCATCACTATCCAGGGCCGTCCGGTACCGTTTGAGGAGAAGCCGGGAGAAGCCGACAATGGTGCGCAACGGCTCTTGCAGATCATGGGCCGCGACGTAGGCGAACCGCTGAAGGTCGGTATTGGATCGTTCGAGATCCGCTTCAATCCGTTGACGCTGTCTTATATCTTCCTCGCGCAGGATGACAGTCGCCTGCAACTGGCGGCGAACGGAATCAAGCGCCTCTGCGAGCTCTCGCGCCTTATGCGCCGTCTCCTGGGCAATTTTCGCCCGCCCGGCTGCCTCGATTGTAGTTCGCTCCCCTTCAAAGGCAGCGCTTATTAAAGGAATAAGGGAGCAGACGATCTGCACGCGGTCCAGGCTCGGCTGCCCGTCAAAGAGAACACAAACCACGTTGCCTTCGCAAACCCAACCTCTGGCTGTTCGCCTTTCGCTCTGTGTGGGATAGCTTAGTTCAGCGATTGCGAACGATTCTCCAATTACCTGGGAAATGAACTCGCGCCAGAGCCTCCCTCTGAAAAGGGTTTGCGGGAAGCCGAACGCCGGGAGATGAATCGCATGCACCCGATCTGGAATTAGGAGAAGCAGATCCTCGGCACCCAGGTACTGAGCTAATTCACGCGCCGCCGTTCTGCGCCCACTTATATCGCGCGTGAGGGCCGCGACCAGTTCCAAGGTGTGGACGTCTGGCATGCCGTTTTACTCGGGAATTATGCAAATCACAGCGGTGCAGTTGTGAAAACCACTGAACTGTCCATCTACACGCGCGAATTGGCCGTATGTGTTGCATCCGACAAATTTGGTGCTCCTAAGTTCATTGGCAACCAGGCTGAGCTCGGAAGCGAACTCCTTGCCGATCCTTAAACGGGTTGCAGCACAATCGAAGAACAGGGCAAGCGCCGGGGACGACCCCCGTTCCAATTGCCCCATCGCCGCTCGTGTTGCGCGGTTCGCCGCGTCTGCCGCCGAGCCGTTGTCGGCGCTCATAATCCGCACGCTACAACCCGCCGGAACTTCCGCGGCGCAGCTTACAGATCCGTCCGTCTCGATTGAAAGTGGAACACGCAGCTTGTAGCCATCGGCAGTCTCAATTCCGATGACGTTGTGAAGGAAGAACGGCAGAGGGTTCTGCGTATCGAAGCTTTGCCCGTTCTTTTCGGCATGCTCTTCAAAAGCCTCCACCACCGGCATCGTATTTAAACTGACGACACGCATGCCGCTTGCTTCAGTCACCAGCATTGGTGGCGAGGCGGGCTTCCAGCCGTGACTGACACCAATTCCCAATGGCTTATTGGAAAGAATCTCCAGAGCTACAGCGGCATCCGTAATTGCTTCCGTCCCGCAGAAGATGTGCGTACGGGAGAACTTCGCGTCGTCCCCGGCGCCACCGCCAAACATCTGATAGCGGCCTGCGGTTGCCACATTCAAGTGTTCTAATAGCTCTTCCGTGTAGCCCGCGAGTGCATCGGTTAAAAGGAGTGCTGACCGGAATTGATATTGCGCACCGGAGGTGCCCCGGAATGTGCCCACCATTTCCCTGGCAGCCGCTGCGCGATTGTGCGCGATCCCGCGTCCAACCCCAACGCCAAATCCCAAGTCGGACGAGCGAATTGCCACTCCGCATGCGGAGGAACTGCTTGAAGTATCGCCGCTGAACTCTCCGGATGAGGAGCACCCCACTAGAATCGCGGGCGCACACTCCTCCATCAGGCTTTTGAGCAGCAACGGATAATCGAAAACGGGGGACGCGAACAGGATCACGACATCGGGAATTTCGGCATCGAATGCTTTTGAAATCTGTTTTCCTAAGCTTCTACCCGCCTCCTCGCTGTTGGCAAGTTCAGTTTGAACGATCACCGATTTGGTC
>JANYCV010000328.1 GCA_025360145.1 Acidobacteriaceae bacterium | reverse complement strand
TGGGCGGCTCCAACTGCCGGGTTTAGGAAAAACTGCCCGCGCCAGCGGAGTCTTCGATGAGGGCTAACAGTGGTAGGAGACGCTCAAGATAGTTCGCGAGGTCCTCCCGGGTAGCAAACCGTGAGATATTTATGCTGCGCTCGTAAAGCCAATGCAACCATGAATCTTCCGGCTCCCGGTCGATGTGTTTCCACCCGAATGCGGCGAAGCTGGCTTTAGTGCGATTTCACGAATGGGGATCGTTCCAACTACCCAAATGTTCCCCCAACATCGCCGCGCTCAGAGTCATCGCCGCAATCTGATACTCGGAGTTCTCCACCGCAAGTGTCAGTCGCTCCACCCTGGCACTGTAGATCTGTAACAATCGCGCCAGCGCAGAGCCGCGCGTAAGCGCCAGCCTTGGAAGGTCGCGGGAAGGAGGTGGCAATTCACCACTGCAGGAGGCCAGTCGGCTGGAGGATCTTGTTCGCATATTGTCTTTGATACGCTTATCGGTTGCAATCGTCACCTCTGCTTAGGTCTGCGTGTCTGTTTTCACGGAAATACCCTGTACTACTAGTTTCGCCAGACCTAGTCCGCCCCCTGCCGCCAGAAGCTGAGAGAGTTGCTGCTCCGCCATGTCCATCATGGAGTCCCCAGCCTTGTCCGGACTCTCGCCGCCCCATCCGCCCGCACTCGATTCGCGCGCCGACTTCATCATCTGTCCAATAAGCAGCGCCTCGAACTGCTGGGCCGTCTCTTTCACTTTCGCCGGATCGGCCTGTTTGGCCCTGACCGTCTCGCCTGCCGCCAGTGGCAGCTTCGAATCGATTGTCATTATATGATCTCCAGCTCCGCTTCCAGCGCTCCGGCCGCTTTCAGGCTTTGCAGAATCGCGATGATGTCGCGCGGCGTCGATCCGATTGCCATCAACGCTCGCACCAGTTCATCCACGCTCGCCCCATTCTTCAGCGATATGTTCCTCGCCCTTTCTTCCTTCACCCCAACCGTCGACTTCGGCACCACCATAGTTTCACCGCTTGCCAGAGCGGACGGCTGCGACACCAGGAAGTTATTCTCAATCTCCACCGTCAGACTCCCATGCAGAATAGCCACCGGCGCGATCTTCACCTCCTTGCCCATTGCGATCGTGCCGGTTCGCTCATTCACCACAATCTTCGCCAGCCGGTCGGTCTCCACTGTTAAAGATTCCATTTCCGAGACGAACTCCACGGGCCTCGTTGCATAGCTGGCCGGTGCCTGCACGCCCACCGCGCCAGAACTCTCCGCCTTAGCGACGATGCTACCGTCCACGCCAAATTTTTTGTTGATTACCGCGGCAATGCGGGCCGCCGTGGTGAAGTCGGCCTGCCGAAGTTGAAGCCGGATTTTGGAACTCGGTGCCGGAGAAGGCGCGCCGCGCTCAATGATTGCTCCACCAGGAACCCGCCCCGCCGTCGGATGGTTCATCGTCTGATTTGCTCCCGCTCCCCCCGCGGAGAACCCGCCGGTCACAACCGAGCCCTGTGCGGCCGCGTAAACCTGGCCGTCCGCGCCTTTCAATGGGGTCAGCAGCAGCAAGCCGCCTTGCAGGTTCTTCGCATCGCCGATCGCTGCCGCCGTCACGTCCAGCCGCGCACCCGGTTGGGCGAATGGAGGCAGCGTGGCCGTCAACATCACCGCCGCCGTATTGCTCACCTGGATCGCAGTGGGCGAAACCGAAACGCCCATGCGTTGCAGAAGGTTCGCCAGACTCTGCGCGGAGAAAACCGTCTGCCGCCGGTCACCGGTTCCCGCCAGGCCCACCACCAGCCCATAGCCGATCAACTGGTTGTCGCGCACGCCTTCAATCGAAGCGAGTTCTTTCACTCGCGTCGCTCCAGAAGCAGCAACGGCGAACAGCAGCAATACTCCAACCGAGCTTTTCATCACACTCCTAAAATGGCAACAGGCCCAACAGAATCCGGTACAGGATGAAGGGCCGCTTTATAGCATCACCCACCACGCCTTGGCCGTTGATCTTCACTTCCAGATTCGCTACCTGATCGGAGCGAACTGTATTCAGCGCCGTAACGTCCACCGGGCGCACCACCCCCCGCACGTTCACTCGCTGGTTCTCCGAATTGACGGATACGTTCTTAGTCCCCTCCAGCAACAGGTTCCCGTTCGGAAGCACATGGGTTACCCTGGCAGAGAGCGTCGTCGAAAGAGTGTTCGCCCGCGTAGTTTCTCCATTGCCTTGCAATGACTGATCGCCGGTCGCGCCCGCTAGATTCGCCAGCGGTCCCGCCGCCTTCAACGGTCCGTAGGCGGCAGTCACCCCCGCCTTCACGCTGGATTTTCGAGCGCTGTTGGTCCCGCCCTTCGACACCGCCGATGCCTGGTCGGCCACAACGATGGTCACAATATCGTCCAGTTGCGCGCCGCGAAGGTCCCGGCTCGTATTCCCCAGCAGACCGTTGGCCGTGTAAAGCGAACCCAGAGACGCCGACTGCCCCGGTGCTGCCTGGTGTGCCTCCGCGTCAGCGATATACCGGTCGATAGCGGAAGGCTCCGCCTTTTTCCCAATCGTCTTCCCGATCGCCCGGGAAGCCGCCATTCCTACAAACAAAATTCCCAGCAAGGTGAGCCGGGTCATTTCGCTGTCACCAGAACTTGATTTTTTCCGCTCACCACGCCACGGAACGTGCGACCGTTCCCTGGATTTTTTAAAGACACCGTCTCGCCAACCGCGCCGCTGCTTTCTGCCAACGCCGGAAGGCTCAGCCGAGCGCCGTCCGCCTTCACCACCACCGAGACTTCAGCGCCCCGCGTCACTTCCTTCGGTGGCGTCACGAAAGCGGCCGTCACCATTTGTCCCGCCGTTATAGTGCGCCGCGCAACCTGACCCACTACATCACTGGCCATAACCGCCGGCTGCTCTTCCAGAGGAAACTGCTTCACCTGCTCCATCCGAACCTGCTGTCCGGTCACCACCGATCCCGCGCGGATCGTCTCCGCCGCAATCAGCCTCTCGCGACTAATCCCCATTCGTACCCGCGCCCAAACCGCGAAGGACTTCGTACCGCCATAGGTCACTTTTCCCCGCCAGAACACAATCGACTGGTCCGTCAACAGCGGGTGGACATTCAATCCCGACCGTGGAAAACTCAGCACACCCACCGGAACCGCGTACCGGCTGAATTCAATCAACTCAACCTCCACGCCGTCCTTCGCGACAGTGGATTTGATCTGCTCCAGCACCTTGCCGCTCGTCAGTACCTCGGTCGGAGACTCGAAGCAGACGTCCACCGGCACCACAATTTCCAGTCCGAACTTTCGCGCCACCCGAGCCAGTTCGCCTCCGCTCATCACCCGCCGTACCGTGGGTAACGGCGCCAGCCCGATCACTTCCCCAGCGGGAATCTTGGCAAACTCTGGAATCGCGGCGGCCACATCGCGAGCGAAAATACGGTCGCCTTCCACCGGCAGACAGCCCGCGTGCAAGGCCATCGCGGCCGCAAATAAAGTCAGGAATTTCATCGCGTGATGTTGTTGACCTGCTGATACATTTCATCGGCGGCTTTCACCACCTTCGAGTTCGCTTCATAGGCGCGCTGGCTGACGATCAAATTAATGAATTCTTCCACCACGCTGACGTTCGAACCTTCGGTATAGCCCTGTTGCAGCGAGCCAAGGCCTTCCTGCCCGCCCGGATTGCCAAGTGTCGGTTCGCCTGACGCGTCCGTGGGAGTAAACAGGTTATGCCCAATGCTGTTCAATCCGGCAGGATTGGTGAAGTTGGCCAGTTGGATCTGCCCCGCCTGCTGTGCCGCTGTTTGTCCCGGTTGTGTATAACTAACGGTACCGTCCGATGCGATCGTAACCGACTGGGCCTCGGCGGGAATCGTGATCTGCGGTTGCAGCGCATCGCCATCGCCGGTGACGATCTGCCCTTCCCGGTTCATCTGAAATGTACCCGCGCGAGTATACGCCAGTTCGCCCGTTGGACGGCGGACCTGGAAAAAGCCCCGTCCTTGGATCACCAGATCCAGCGGATTGTCGGTTGCCGCGAAGTTTCCCTGCGAGAAGCTGATTTCGTTTGACGAAGTCCGCGTTCCAAGTCCGATTTGCAATCCGCTCGGGACCACCGTCTGCGCGCCGGCGGCTGCGCCCGGCTGCACGAAACTTTGATACATCAGATCCTGGAACTGCGCCCGCCGCATCTTGAAGCCGACCGTGTTCGCGTTCGCCAGATTGTGCGCAATGTTGTCGACATTCATTTGCTGCGCCGTCATTCCGCTTCCTGCGCTGTATAGTGCTCGAATCATAGTGTGTCTCCTGGAACTTACGAACTCACCCGCGCTACTTCTTCAATCGCCTTCTTGTTCATCTCGCCGCCGATCGAAAGCGCCCGCTGCAGCATCTCGAATTGCCGCATTACGCTAACCAGCCTCACCGCGTGTTCGGCCGGTGCACCGTTTGCACCCTCTAGCCGTCCTTGCTGAACCTCAGTGCCCGTGGCCGCCTTCACGATCGCCTTCACATCGTTCATCTGAAAGTAGGTGGATCCCAATTTCTGAAGATCCTGCTGTTGCGGAATGTCGACCACCGCAATCCGTCCCAGAGCCTGGCCAGCCTGTCTCACCGTGCCATCGGTCGAAATCGCGACTGCTTTGGTGGGGTCCGCTTTAATCGGCTTTCCATCCTCGCCGCGCACCGCGTATCCATCCTGTGTCTGCAATTTGCCGGCCGCCGTGATCGTGAAGTTGCCATTGCGCGTATAGAGAGTACCGTTCTGGCCGTCCACGGCGAAGAAACCCTTACCTGCCAGCGCCACATCCAGAGGATTGCCGGTCGGCGCCGTGAGCCCTTGGGAAAAATCCGTCCAGTGCCGTTCCACCACAGGGAGAGTGTCCGGCCTCTCGGCGCCTTCCATCGCCTCCGGCGATACATATAGGTTGTAGAACTCGCGGTCTGCTTTGAATCCCGTCGTGTTCGCGTTCGCGATGTTGTTCGCCAGAAGATCCAGCGATTCCATCCGCGACCGCATCCCGCTAGCTGCTGAAATTGATAAGGCGTCCATAAGAACTCTGTGTCCTATCTCATGCAATTTCGCTGCCGTCGCGAAGTTGTTGCAAACTTTGGCGAGGCTCGCCGATTTGAACCATAAGGAGTACCGTTTTGGGGCACCCGTTCGCCCGCCGTTCCGAAACGAAACGCGTTGGCCCTCCGCAAGCCCTTATCTCCATGAAAACCCGCTTTCCGCGATTGGTACGCCATCTGCATAAGTGAGTGCGTGAGTTTCGCGAATCTCTCAATCCCCACGGCAGGCCCCTTGGCTAACACTGGAGCCTTGGCCGCCTTGTTGCCCCTGCGAACCCGCCCAGCGACAATCGGGCCTCCGGCCGCCTTGCAGGAACCATCCGACTTCATGAAGCTCATCGATTCATTAATCGGAGGAGAGATTGCGCCCCTTTCGCCCACTCAGCTTCATGGACAAGGCGAATCCGTAGTCCTGTCCGGAAAGGGTCAAGACGTGAATAATGCCGAAACCAAAGATGCATCGAAGGTCCAGAAAAATCCGAAGGACTCAAACGAGCCCCGGGCTCCGAACGATGAGCAAAGCGGTGGGTTGCTGGCAATGATGGCCACCGTACCTACTGCACGAACAAAGCCAACGCTATTGCTGAATTTCGGCCGGTCTGCAGGTGAGGACAGTTTCGTCAAGTCCTCCAAAACCACTGAGGGCCAGTATCCACTCTATGCGCCGACGGTCTCTGTAGTGCAGCCCCAGACTGCCGTAGCGACCCAGATGCAATCGATTACGCTGCTTCCAACGGAAGTTGCGTCACCGGCACCGGCCGGCCGCGTTACGCCCAAAGAGTCCGATCTCGAATTCACGCCGATTGTCCCAATCAGCCTCAGCGGTTCGAAAAACCAGTCGCCAGCCCAAGACCAAGCCTTGGACCCAACTACAGGTGCAGTCTCCGCCTCCGCCCAAGCTGCCGCCGCCACAGTTCCCCTCCCGGTGCCGGCTTCGACTCCGGCCCCGATTGCTGATCCCGTAGCGATTCCCATTTCGTTGCCAATTTTCAACGATGCTCCGGCGAAAGACCGCCAATCCGCTGCTCCGGATCGACCGCGTCCCAAGCTGGAATTGTCCAACGGCTCCCGCCAGGACCCAGCCATCCCGCTAGCCCTCGGAAAAGTCCGGACCGAGGGCCCGGCTTCGACCGAACCCATAGCCTTCGCCGCTCGGCTCACCGAGCGTGAAGAGCCGGAAGACTCTCAATTTACGAAGCCGTCAATCATCCAGCGGAGCGAGAAACAGCCAAGCCTCACCGGGTCCTCTCAGCCAAAAGCCCAAGGGAAGCCGGATCCGGAAAATGTACCAACGAACCCAAAACCGAATTCTCCGGTCAGAGCATCGCAGCCATCTTCTGAACCCGCCACACCCAAGTCGAAGCCGGTTGTAGCCGAACACGCCGCGGAAGGTGTACCAACAAACCCAAAATCTCCCGCAGCCTTAGCCGTCCCGGCGCGCGAAACTCCGGCACAGGGCCCGCAGAGTTCCACAAAGTCCACGTCTGCACCCGAAGTGAGGGGATCAGCTCCAACGCAGGAGATCGAGTTACAGGCGAAGCCCACCATTCGCAGCGAACCAGCCCGGGAGATTTCTATCCAAATCCCATCGGCGGACGGCGGAAAAGTTGACGTGCAGATCGTGGAGCGCGATGGCAAAGTTCAGGTCACCGTTCGCGGGTCCGATACTCAATTGAATTCGGCGCTGCGGGGCGAACTGGCCGAACTCGTTCACACACTCGATCAGAAGGGTTACAAGACCGAAACCTGGACCCCGGGCGACACCTATCCGTTGACATCGGCGGACGCTCCGGATGTCAAATCCCCAACACGCAGTGAGTCCTCCCCGGACTGGTCCGGAAACCAGTCGAAAGACGGTGGCAACGGTGGCAACCCTGGTGGAAATCAGCAACAAAGACGTCAGCAGCAGGAACGGCCCGACTGGCTCATTGAGCTGGAGCGGCGCCTAGATACGGAAGGATAAGGAGAGTAGATGATAACCGGAGTAAATAGCACTTCTAGCGCCGCCGATAGTACCTCGGCGCTCAAACCCTCAAGCAACCAGAAGGATGCTCTAACGGACAAGGCAACGTTCTTGCAACTGCTGGTGGCGCAGATCAAGAATCAGGATCCCACGAAGCCCCAGGATGGGGTGGAATTCATCACACAGTTGGCACAGTTCAGCAGCCTTGAGCAATCACTGGCCACGAACAAACAACTCACGTCGATTCACGACATTCTAGCCAACCAGGCAGCCGCTATAGGCGCGGCAACGAAGCCAGTATCAGCGAACTAACGGAGATCTCATGTTTACATCATTCTCAACAGCACTCTCTGCGCTGAGCGCGCATGCCACGGCGGTTGACGTCGTCGGCAATAACCTGGCCAATCTCAATACCACCGGATTCAAGGCAAGCGCCGTCTCCTTTCACGATCTGGTCACCCAGTCGCTCGGAGCTGGACTCGGTGACACACAGGTCGGATTTGGCGTCGGCCGCCCCACTACCATCCGCCAGTTCTCCCAGGGTGCGATTCAGAGCACAAATAGTCCGCTCGACGCGGCTATTCAGGGGGACGGATTCCTAGTAGTGAAGGACAACGCCGATAGAACTCTCTATACCCGCGGCGGCAACTTGCAGGTTGACAAAACCGGCAGACTCCTGACTTCGACCGGAGAAACTGTCCAGGGTTGGACAGCCGCCAATGGCGTCGTGAATGCCAACGCACCCACCAGCACCATCCTCGTGCCGGTGGGAACCGTAAAGGCACCCACCGCGAGCAAGAATTTTTCCTTCGACATCAATCTCAACGCCGCGGGAGTCGTCGGAAGTGCTACGGGTTCGTTCTCATCCTCGATTGAGGTCTTCGATTCCCTCGGGACATCGCACATCATAAGTGTCGGCTTCACCAAGAGTGCGACGCCAAATCAATGGGATTACTCAATCAGTTTGCCGGATGCGGACACCACCGCCCCCATTACACCCGTCACCGGGTCCGTCACATTCGATTCGAACGGTAAACTCTCCAGTCCGCTGCTGACCGATCCAATGCCAAGCATCGCGATTGCGGGACTGGTTGACGGCGCGACCGATATGAATGTCACCTGGAACCTGTACGACGGGGCTACGCCGCGGCTCACGCAATTCTCGCAGGCGTCAGCCAGATCCGCCAACTCGCAGGATGGAAATCCGGCATCCCAGTTGGTCAAGGTGGCGCTCGGCGATGGTGGAACCATACTCGCGCAGTACTCCAACGGCACCCAAACGGTGGTCGGGCAGATCGCTATGGCTTCGGTTCGCAACCCGGAATCGTTGGTTGCGGTCGGCAACAATAACTTCCAGCTGAGCGAACGGAGTGCACTCCCCGCAGTCGGTGCGGCTGGCACTGGCGGTCGCGGAACCATCCTGGGTAGCGCGCTCGAATCCTCCACGGTAGACATCGCGCGCGAATTTACTCAGCTCATCGTACTTCAGCGCGGCTACCAAGCCAATGCCAAAGTGATCACGGCCGTTGATGAACTCAGTCAGGAGACGATCAATCTCAAACGGTAATGCATGACTTCTCATCAGGAGATCGCTCACTATTCCGACGTTCCGGTCGACATCGAAGTCGAACTCGACCGGAAGATCATGTCGATCGGCGCGATCCTCGATCTGAAGGTGGGCAGCGTTCTCAAGATGACCCGTTCGGCCGGCGAGAACATCGATATTCTCATCGGCGGCACGCTGGTCGGCTTCGGCGAAATCGTCATCATCGAAGAGAGCATGGGGGTCCGAATTACGGACTTTAACGAGGAGTAAGTGGAAATCTTTCAACAAATCGCGGCGATCGCCTTCGTCTTCTCGCTCCTCGGTGGCGCCCTGTGGTGGCTGCGGGGCCGCAACATGGTCGCCCTAAGTGCCGCCTTCCGTCCGGCGCGCCCAGGCACTTCCCGGCTTCAGGTGATCGATCGCGTCCGGCTCACTCCGCAGCACAGCGTTCACATCCTGAGAGCCGGAGATCGGGAACTGACGATTGCCGTGCATCCAGCCGGATGCACGCTTCTCGATACACGAACGGCAGGGGAGGAAAAACTCTGATGGTGTCTTCGATCCTCGGCGAGACCATATCAAAAAGCGGGACCATCAGCGTCCCCATGCAGATCGTTGTTCTGCTGACCGCTCTCAGCCTGCTCCCCGCGATCATCATGTCGATCACGCCGTTCCTGCGGATCACGATCGTACTGCATTTTCTCCGGCAGGCGCTGGGAACCCAGTCCACCCCGTCCAATCAGGTCCTCATCGGCCTCGGTCTGTTCCTGACGATGCTGATCATGAACCCCATCGCCTCTGAGATTTACACCAAAGCGTGGGAGCCCATGGAGAAGGGGCAGCTTACTCAGGCCCAGGCCTTCGAAGAGGGGTCGAAGCCAATGCGGGTGTTTCTCCTGCGTTTCGCGCGCGAGAAGGATATTCAGCTCTTTCTAGAGATTTCCCACACACCGGCTCCCGCCAGACCCGCCGATCTCGACCTGAAGATCCTGGTGCCCGCATACGTCCTCTCCGAACTGAAAACCGGATTCCAGATCGGCGCTGTCCTGTTCCTGCCGTTCCTTGTCATTGACCTGGTCATCGCGTCCATCACACTGTCCATTGGCATGGTCCAGTTGCCGCCGGTGATGCTGTCCGCGCCTTTCAAAATCCTGCTGTTTGTGTTGGTCGATGGCTGGAATCTGGTCGTCGGCTCGCTGGTAAAGAGCTTTTACTGACATGAACCAGCAACTTGCCGTCCAGGTGTTCCGGGAAGCGCTCATGACTACGTTCTGGCTCAGTCTGCCCCTGCTCGCGATCGGGTTCATCGCCGGAATCGTGATCAGTCTCATCCAAATCGTCACCTCCATCCAGGATTCGGCCTTCTCCACCGTCCCGCGGCTGGCGGCGTTTCTCGTCGGGCTTCTGGTCTTCCTGCCGTGGATGCTGATGAAGATGATCGCCTACACCACCATGGTCTTCGGAGACTTCAGCCGCTATGCCAAATGAGCTGACGTTCTCCCTTTCGACGCTCTATAGCTTTCTCCTGGTGCTGGCTCGCATCTCCGCGGCGCTGATCTTCGTCCCTATCCCCGGCGCCAAAAATACCCCGGACATCCCGAAGATCGTCTTCTCCGTCTGCGTGACTCTTGCGTTGCTGCCCTCCTGGCCGGCGCCGCCCGACCCGAATCCCGGAATCGGCTTGCTGACCGCCTGGATCCTGTCGGAGGCGGCCTTCGGTCTCACTGTCGGTCTGGCGGTGGCGTTCCTCGCCGAGTCTTTCGTTCTCGCGGCGCAGATTCTCGGATTGCAGGCCGGCTATTCCTACGCCTCAACCATCGATCCTACAAACCAGACCGACATCGGCGTGCTCCAGATAATGACCCAGCTGATGACGGGCTTCCTGTTTTTCGGCTTTGGCCTGGATCGCGAGATCATCCGGATCTTCGCCCATAGCCTGGAGGTCTACCCCCCTGGGGCATTTCATATCAATCAGCCGATCGTCATGGCCATGCAGCGCCTCGGCTCAACAATGTTCTCCACCGGTCTACGGCTGGCCATGCCGATCATCGCGCTACTGATGCTGTTCGACCTCTCACTGGCTCTCCTCGGGCGCATCAACGCGCAGTTGCAACTGTTATCGCTGGCGTTTCCGGTGAAAATGCTCGGCGCCTTGGCGGCACTTGCAGGGATGGCCACGTTGTTGCCCGCCGTCTTTGAAAAGAATGCGCGCCAGACGTTCTCGATGCTGACGAGCTTATTCCCTTAACGTGTCGCAAAACGGCCAAAAAACAGAGCAACCTACTCAGCGAAGGCTGCTAAAGTCCCGCGAAGAGGGGCAGTTCGTCACCAGCAAGGAATTCGTTGCCGGCACGCAGTTTCTCGCATTCGTCTTCGTTCTGGTCACTTACAGTAACGAATGGTTCTCCGCGCTCCGCCAGATCATGCGGCACTTTCTAAATGCGGCTTTTCATCGAGAACTTACCGCGCTCACGCTCACTAATTACATGAGGGATCTCGTATTACCAAACTTGTCCATGTTGTTGATCGGCGCCGGCGTTCTGCTGGGCGCAAGTCTTGCCGCACAGGTAGCCACCACGCAGCTTGGTTTCGCCTTCAACAAGCTGACCCCGGACTTCTCCCGCCTCGATCCTTTCAGCCGGATCAAGAATCTGCCCAGCCAGAACTTTCCTGCGGCTATGCAGGCCCTGATGCTGCTCCCCATCTTTTTGCTGACCGTTTACCTGGTCGTCAACGCCCGCTTGGCCGAGTTCCTGAGCCTGCCCCTCGGCAGCACCGAAGCGGGTGCCATGCACGTCGCCGCCGCCCTCGAAAGCCTGCTGTGGCGGGCGGCAATGGCCTTCTTCCTCTTCGGTTGTGTCGACCTGTTTCGCCAAAAGCGGAAGCACAACAACCAACTGAAGATGACCAAGCAGGAGATCCGCGACGAGCACAAGGAAGTAGAAGGCAACCCGCAGGTCAAGATGAAGATCCGCAAGCTCCAGCGGGATATGCTTCGCCGCAACATGATGAAGGAGATCGAGTCGGCCACCGCCGTCATCGTGAACCCCACCCACTATGCCGTTGCGATCAAGTACCAGGTTGACTCCATGGCCGCTCCTACTGTAGTCGCAAAAGGTAAGAATTATCTGGCACTCCGCATCCGGCAGAGAGCAATGGATCACCAGGTGCCCATCGTTGAGAATGTCGCTCTGGCGCAGGCGCTCTACAAGTCAGTCGAAGTCGGCCAGGAAATTCCCGCGCACCTCTACCGGGCTGTCGCTGAAATTCTCGCGTACATTTTCAAACTCATGAACGGCAAGCTGCCGGGACAGGGATAATCAATGGCAGCCTCCGGGACACAAATCGTACCATCGCCGCAGCAGGGAAAAGGTAAGACTGCCTCGTCCCCCTTCAGCATCCTCGGCCTCCTTCGCCAAGCCCCGTGGAGTGAGCTAAGCGTCCCCATTGCCGTGCTCGGCATCATCTTCGCGATGATCACGCCGCTGCCGTCGTTCCTGCTCGATGTGCTCATCAGCACCAACATCACTCTCTCGGTAATCGTGCTGCTGGTTTCGATGTACATCATCAAACCGGTGGATTTCAGCGTCTTCCCCACCACCCTACTGCTCTTAACGCTATTCCGCCTGGCGCTGAACATCTCATCGGCCAGACTGATCCTGCTCAACGGAAATTCAGGTACCTCGGCCGCCGGCGAGGTCATTCAGGCATTCGGAAACTTCGTGGTCGGCGGAAACTACGCCATCGGCGTGGTGATCTTCCTGGTGTTGATCGCCATCCAGTACGTCGTCATCAACCACGGCGCTGTCCGCATTTCCGAGGTAACCGCCAGATTCACCCTCGACGCTATGCCGGGCAAACAAATGTCCATCGACTCGGACCTCAACGCCGGCCTCATCGACGAAGTACAGGCCCGCACCCGCCGCAAAATGCTTTCCGCCGAAGCCGAATTCTACGGCGCCATGGACGGTGCCTCGCGCTTCACCCAACGCGATGCGGTGGCCAGCATTCTCATCACCTGTATCAATATCATCGCGGGCTTCCTGATCGGTGTTTTGCAGCACGGCATGGATCTGAAGCGCGCGCTCGAAACCTACACCGTTCTGACCATCGGCGATGGCCTGGTAACCGTTATCCCCGCGCTGATGATCTCCATCTCGGGCGGTCTCATTGTCACCCGCGCCAGCTCGGAAACACAGATCAGCACCGAGTTTGTGAAACAGGTGTTCACCAAGCCGCAACCGTTGTTGCTCACCTCCGGCGTTCTCTTCGCGCTCGCTGCCTTCCCAGGCTTGCCGATGATTCCGTTTATCGCTTTGGGCAGCGGCGTCGGTTATGCCGGGTTGCGGCTTCGCGAAAAGTCGGCCGCCGAGGAAAGTCCCGCTGCCGCAGCGGCGCCGCAATCGGCTAAAGATAGCTTGGAAGCATTGTTGCGCATAGAACTGCTGGCCGTCGAAGTCGGACTCGGCTTGGTCAAGCTCGTCGAAGGTGGCGCTAACTCACCGCTGTTGAAGAGGATCGCGGGAATTCGCCGTCAGCTTGCGACCGATCTCGGATATATCCTCCCTCCGGTACGCGTGACCGACAACCTATCTCTCAGAGCGAGGGAGTACGTCATATCCCTGAAAGGCGTTGAGATTTCTCGCTACGAAATGCCACAAGGTTGTGAGTTGGCAATTCAGACCGGGAAAACACCCATGGCTATTCAAGGGATAACTACTCGCGAGCCGGCATTCGGCATTCCCGCCGTATGGGTTTCCGCCGAGGGCGTCGAGAAAGCGCGCTCGGCCGGCTACACCGTCGTCGACGCTATTAGTGTGCTCGGCACCCATCTCGGCGAGGTTATCCGGTCCCACGCGCATGAATTATTCTCTCGCCAGGAGGCCAAGAAAGTACTCGACCGGGTTGCCGAAGACAATCCCAAGCTGGCGGAAGATTTGGTCCCGAAATTGCTATCTCTAGCCGTTGTGCAGAAGGTTTTGCAGAATCTATTACGCGAGCGGGTTTCAATTCGGGATGCCGGTTCCATTTTGGAAGCCTTAGGGGAAGCAGCGGCGGTCACGAAGAACACCGTGCTGCTTACCGAGTACGTCCGCCAGACCATCCGGCGCATGGTGGTGAAGCCCTATTTGAATGCGAAGGGCGATCTGCCTGCGTACTTCCTGGACGCGAACCTGGAGCGCGCCATCGAGGCTGCGGTGGAGCACTCGGAGAATATGAGCCACTTGAACCTGGCGCCGCAGAAGATCCGCGAGATTCTGGACCTCATTCAACGCACCGTCGGGACGCCGGATACGGCGATCGTGGCACTGACCAGCTCGGGGTCGCGCTATTTCCTGCGCCAGATGGCGGAGAACTCGATCCGCAATCTGTTCGTGCTCGCTCATAGCGAGGTGCCGGCTGGCGTGAAGGTGATTTCACTGGGGACTATCCAATAGGATCAATACCATGAAGATTAAATCGTATTTCGCTGCATCGGTAGAAGCCGCCATCAGCCAGGCAAAGCAGGAACTTGGCGAGGATGCGATGCTGATGAATTCGCGGAAATCCATGCCGGAAGCCCGTCACTTAGGTGAATACGAAGTGGTGTTTGCCTGTACGGCGATTCCGGAGAAAGCGACTCCCCCCGCATCGCCGTCTCCCAAATCGGAAACCAAATCGGAAACCAGATTTGAACTGAAATCCCAATCCAGAGCGGAACCGCAAATAAGGTTTCAAATTCCCGTTATGCCGCCCGACCGGCTCACCGAGGAAATTGCCGATCTCAGGAAGCAGTTGGAACGGATGGCTTCGATGTTCAACCGGGGCACTGCCGTGGCGTCCTCGAATCTGCTCGCCAGCCCTGTGCTGGCTCGCCTATTTTCGTCGCTCATCGCGAACGACATTCACTCCGATGTGGCACAGAATATCGTTAGCGGCCTCCGGGCCCGCGGGGACGCCGGCAAGCCGGACGTAGCGCGCCGGGGACTTTGTGAGGAAATCGCATCCCGCTGCCGCGTCGAAGCGACTCTGGGACGCACTTCCGGAGCGCGTCGGATTGTTGCCGTAATTGGACCCCCCGGTGCGGGGAAAACCACTTCGTTGGTGAAACTGGCCGTCGCCTATGGCATTGCGGCGCGGCGTCCCACGCAGTTGCTCACCTTCGACCTGGAACGGATTGCCGCCGCGGATCAGTTGCACACATTTGCCGCCATTCTGGGAGTTGGCTTCCAGACTCTGGAGATGACTCCGAATTCGCTGTCGCTCGCGCTCGAAGAGCATCGCGGCAAAGATCTGATTCTGATCGACACACCAGGCTACGGGCCGAAGGATATGGAGAATGCCGCGACGCTGGCCGCCATTTTTGCGAAGCAGTCCGACATCGACATCCACCTCGTCCTGTCCGCATCGATGAAGCCGTTAGATCTGTCGGCGGTGGTGGATCGTTTCGCGGTCTTTCAGCCCAATAAACTACTTTTCACGCGTCTCGATGAAACAGAGACGTTCGGCTCGATTCTGAACGAAACGTCGCGAACAGGTAAGCCCGTTTCCTTCTTTTGCGGGGGGCAGCAGATTCCCGACGATCTCGAAGCTGCCACCGAGCAGCGCGTTGCCGATCTGCTTATCGGCGAGATCGTCGGCAGAACTACCGCTGCGGCGGCTTGAGGAGCTAGACAACCGCCATGCACCCGTATCAGGTAGTCGAAACTAACACCGAAGAAAGAGATAGGCTCATCATGGAGCATCTGCCCCAGGTGAGACTGATCGCGCGCCGCATTCACGAGCGTTTGCCTGATAGCATCAGTCTCGATGATCTGGTTTCCACCGGGATCATCGGTCTGATATCCGCCATCGATCGATTTGATAGCAGTCATAACGTCAAGCTGAAGACGTATGCCGAATACAAGATTCGCGGCGCCATCCTCGATAGCCTTCGCGGCCTCGATTGGGCGCCGCGGCAGCAACGCAAGCGGACCAAGCAGATCGAGGCTGCGATCGTGGTCATTGAACAGAGGGTCCACCGCCAGCCAACTGAAGAGGAGATCGCTGCGGAGCTCAAGGTCACCATCGAGGAATATCACGAGTGGCTCGTCGACATTCGCGGAGTAAACCTGGGCAGTCTGGAAAGTGCGTCACCGGATGAAGAAAGCCGAGACTTGCTCAAGTATATCTCCGACGACGAAGAGAATTGGCCCTCGAAGATCCTGGAAAGATCCGAACTTCAGAAACTGCTCGCGCTGGCTCTCGACAAGATGCCGTACATCGAGCGCACTGTCCTGAGTCTCTACTATCACGAGGAACTGACCCTGCGAGAGATCGCCAAGGTGGTGAAGCTTCACGAATCCCGTGTATCGCAACTCAAATCGCAAGCCATTCTCCGATTGCGCGCCTACATTGAGAAACGTTGGCCCACGAGGAGAGGTCTCTAGTGGCAGCCGGAAAGACCGCTGCAAGCTGGTTGGCCGGCGAGCTTACCACCTGTTGGGCACAGGCACTCGAAGGAATGACCGGAGAGAAACCGGTCGTCCAGTGGGCGCCCGTTACTGGACCGGCGCCAGACGGTATCGAGTGGTGGGAGCAGCCATACTCATTCCCGGCAGGGGCGATCGTTTACGCGGGCACCACCGGCGCGAACGCCGTTGAACTCGGCGGAAAGGTTTTGGAGGCCGCCGGCGTCGAAGCAAGCCCGGAGGATGCGCGCGGCACCTACCTCGAAACTTTGAACCAGGCACTCTCCGGCTTGGGGCAGGCGCTCACCGCGAGACTGCGGAAAGAGGTCGCCTGTACCGCCGGCAAGAACTGTCCCGCGCCCGGCCCGGCGGCGAGCGGACTGGCCGCCATCACAATCACGCTTACCGGCCAGAGTCCAATCGAACTGCTGGCAAGCTTCAATCCGGAAATGATCGGCGTTCTGGAGCCCGAGAGCGAATCTGTCAAGCAGGTTGCCGCGGCCGCAGGATCCGCCGCGCTTCCTCCCGCAGCCGGAGCACCAGCGCCGCCCGCGGCCCCGTTGGGCCCGCCGCGGACAATGGATCTCCTATACGATGTCGAACTGCCGGTCAGCGTTTCGTTCGGGCGTGCCCAATTGCCTTTGAAGGACGTCATCAAGCTGACATCCGGGTCCATTGTCGAGCTCAATCGCTCGGTTACCGAACCGGTAGAAATTATTGTTAACAATTGTGTGATCGCGCGCGGCGAAGTAGTGGTGATCGAGGGCAACTACGGAGTTCGGATCGACCAGATCATCAGCCGGCAGGAACGTCTCAGAACTTTGAAATAGGAGTGGATATGCACTGGATTGCCATCTTTCAGTATCTTCCCATTTACGCACTGGTCGCCATCAGCCTCGGCCTCTGCCTGTATCTCTTCTGTACCGCAAAACGCGAAATCCGGCGATTGCAGCTTCGTATGAAACAGCAAAATGTATTGTTGCAGGAGGCCTACGACCGGATGGAGTTCGCGGTCGAGCAGCTAAAAAAACAGTTCGGAGAATTGGAAGGAAAAACTGGCGAAATGGTGCCACCGTCTCCAGCTCAATCCGGCATGAACTTGAACAAACGTACGCAAGCGGCAAGAATGTTCCGCAGGGGCGAAAGGCCGGAGCAGATCGCTGCCGCGCTCAGCCTTCCGCGGAACGAAGTGGCGTTGCTGCTAAAGATTCACCAAGCGTCGATGGCCAGCTAGCGCTGCCCTTGAACCTGCTCCTTGATCTCCCGCGTCAAAGTAACGCTGACCGGCTTTTTCGAGCCAAAGAACGCAATGCCGCGGAAATCTCTCGCCAGCCCGATACCGGGGTAGCGCCGGTTTCCGTGATCACATCGGCCGTGTTCAGCACCGAACGCACCATCCACGCCTTCGGGACATCGGACTTGCGAGGGCCAGGTCTTGGCCGTCAACATCTGCAAGGTTCAGTTCAGGCTGATTGAGATCTTCATCTCCCGGACCACCGGTGTCTCCCGCACCAGACGGGCGAACTGCTCCGTACCCTCTACTCGCTATCCGCCATATTCAAGCACAACGTCACCGGTCATGAGACCGGCTCTGGCCACCTGTTGTTCGCCTTCGCCCTGTCCGCGTCGATATCGCTCACGCCAATAGCAGCGAAACTCCCGCCTCCTATGGCCGGCGCAAGCACAACCTTATTCGCGCGTCGGTTGCGGTTGCCCAGTAAAGCCAAACGTAAGGCTGCCCGACAGTGCCGCGGATATCGGCATCGCCATTTTCAATATGCTACTCATAAGAAGTTCTCAACGCTGCCAGCGAAGATAGATGATACCGGTGACCGCTAAAATTTGCAGCAGAGGGCCGCCGCCGTTGAGAGATCCCCGGCCATTCCCTGTCAACATGGGAATAGCCGGGTGAGAGCTAGGAAGCTGACCGTTTTCGGCTAGTTTACCAGTTCGAGTTGGATTTTCTTCTGGCTGGCATCGATAGAAACGATCCGGAACGTACGGACCTGCCCAGCCTTGGCGGGCGTCTGTTGCGGAGCAGCCAGTGACGATTCCACCGCACCCTGCTTCCACTTCGCATTCAACATTGCGCTCATAGACGACAGATCGGCCTTGTTCGAACCGCCGCCGGAGGATTTCCGCTCCGCCGGAGCGTCCACCTGCACCCGGCAAATGGCGAAAACGCCCTCGCCCAATTCCACTTTGACCTTCTCCTGCTTTACTTCCACCACACGCCCGGTCACGGTTTCGCCCGGCTGATGCTCCGCAATATATTCGTCCGCGCTGGTCGGCTCTAACTGCTTCATACCCAAGCGGATGCGGCGCTTCTCGCGATCCATTTCCAGTACGGTGGCCTTCACCACTTGTCCGGTCTTCAGCATGTCCCGCGGGTGATCCAACCGCTTTTCACGAGTGATATCGCCAACGTGGATCATCCCTTCCAGGCCATCGCCCAGATCGACGAACGCGCCGAAGCTGGTGATGCTCGTGATCGGGCCTTCCACCAGGCTGCCTGCGGCGAACTTCTGTTCCGCCTGCTCCCACGGATCGCCCAACGCCTGTTTCAGGCCAAGGGAAATACGGTGCTCGCCGATGTTCACGCCTAGAACCACCACATCCACCTGCTCATCCACCTTCACTACATCGGAAGGTTTGCGGATCTTCTTCGACCACGACATCTCAGAAATATGCACCAAGCCATCGACGCCCGGTTCCAAAGTAATGAACGCCCCGAAATCCTGCAAACGCGAAACCGTTCCAGTCACGCGGTCCCCCACTTTGAATTTCTCGCCGGCCAGCGTCCACGGGTCCGCCATCAACTGCTTCATGCCGAGCGACACCTTGCGTGTCTCGCGGTTGATCTTCAGTACTTTTACTTCCACCGATTCGCCCTGCTTTAGCACATCGGCCGGCTTGCCGATCCGCGTCCACGACATATCGGTGACGTGCAGCAACCCATCCACTCCGCCCAGATCCACGAACGCGCCGAAGTCCATCAGGCTGCGAACCGTCCCGCGAACCACGGAGCCTTCCTGCAAACCTTCGAAAGCGGAATCGCGGCTCTTCTTCTCTTCCTCTTCCAGAATCACACGGCGGTCCACCACCACATCTTCATTCGCGGTATCCAGTTTCGTGATCCGGCACTGAATCGGCTGGCCGATCAATCGCTCCATCTCGGCCGTGTCTTTGGCGCCGCTACGCGAAGCCGGCAGAAACGCCCGGACACCCACATCCACGCGAAGCCCGCCCTTCACCACTTCAGTGACGGTTCCGGCGATCACGCTCTGCGCCGCGAAAGCAGCTTCCAGCCCGCTCCAGTCCCTGGGCCGCTCCACCCGGATGGTGGACAGCTCATAGTAGCCTTCCTCATTCCGCGGCCCGATGTTCACCGTGATCAGATCGCCGGGCATTACCGCGACGTCGCGAAGCTTCTCAGCCGGGATCACCCCCTCGGTTTTCCTGCCGATATTGACGAATATCGAATCGGCATTCACGGCGATTACCGTGCCTTGCACCGGTTCGCCTCGCCCGGATTCGCCCCGGTGCGTGTGCTCGAACTGCGAAAGGATGTCTGCGAAGGAGTTATCT
>JANYCV010000264.1 GCA_025360145.1 Acidobacteriaceae bacterium | reverse complement strand
AATGCCATGCGCATCAGCGCCGATGCATCCGGCACATTCCGGCACCGCACCAACGCTTTCGTGCTGCGGGCTCAATCTTCTAAATCGGCAGGGAGCAGGGTCCGCACGTACTCCCACTGGTCCTCATGGAGAGACAATTCGCGCATGCCCTAGTTTAATCGGAGACCCTTGAATTGGCCAATCCTTATTTTAACGCCGATGACCACCTGGGCTGCTGCCGTAGTAATTACCTGAGTCAAGCACATACCCAGCCGGAGCTATTCAATCCTGGCCTTGTTCTCCTGCTCGCCCATGCCTGGGGAATCGCTACTCGTCGAGCAGATCGCCCAATACGCCTGGCGTCTCGAACGGGCGCCCCCGTCAACTACCAAGTCGCCATGCTCCGGGCCTTCCGCGACAATACGAAAGAGTTCGACAACCTCCGCCGCCACGCCCATCGAGCGCGCCTGTCGCAACACGATCGCCGAGGTCACAAAGCTACAGAAAAAAAGTAAAAGTTAGGAAATTGGGCCGTTTCGCGAATGCCGGAACCCCAACCCATTTACCCAAGGCCCCAACCGGCTGAAGCGATGCGAGTATTCGATGCAAACTCGCTCACAACACATTTCGATACGATCCTGCGAAGTGCAGGAACATAAGCGCGAAGGAAACGGCGGTCAGAAGCACGCAAACGACCGCCAGCACGCGCCAAAACTTCTCCTGCCAAACGTCCAGAGCCGAAGCTGTATTCGCCAGGTAGGCCACCACAAACCCACCGGCCAGCCCGCCCAGATGCGCCGCGTTATCCACCCGGAATCCCGGTAGCAAGCCCATCACCACGCCGAAAATGGCCCACTGCGTGTAATGGGATCGAACGGAAGCGCCCATCGGGGTGTGCCGCTGCCTCACGCCCAAGGCGATCATCGCCCCGATCAGGCCGAAGAGCCCCGCCGAGGCTCCAATCGACAGCGAACTGCTGAACATCGTACTCGCAAAAAATCCGGCCACCGTCGCCACGAAGTAGAACACCAGAAAGCGGCTGGTGCCGTACATTTCCTCCACCTGCGGACCCAGGTCGAAAAGCACCCATGAATTCATTAGGATGTGCAAAATTCCACCGTGTAGAAATCCGGCCGTCACCAGCCTCCACCACTGCCCCTCGCGCAGAATCGCGAACGGCTGCTTGGCGCCGAATGCGAACAGCGTCTGCCCGTCGATATCGAACACCATACCGCTCGAACCCTTCATGCTATAGAGCGCAGTAGCCACGTAAAGTCCGAAGTTCAGCAGCAGAATGACGGTTGTAGTAAACCGCGCATGAGGGATCAATCCGCCCAGCGCATCGGCCGGCGATCGCCTCTCCACCGCCCGTGCCCCCAGCGTCACCTCGCAATACGGGCATACCTTGTCGTTGCTGTTGATGAAAGCCCGGCAATTCGGGCACATCCTTCGATTATCCACTGATCTCCATTGTATGTTTTCCATTGTACAGGCCGTTTTCCGCGCGTCTGATACAATCAGGAATTCGGATGCCACTAACAGAGAAAGAATATCGGCAAAACATCGTCGAAGTGGGCCGGATGGTGTACGCGAAAGGCTGGGTTGCCGCCAATGACGGAAACATCAGTATCCGGCTAGACCAAAACCGGATACTTGCCACGCCCACCGGCGTCAGCAAGGGTATGATGCAGCCGGACGACCTGATCATCTGCGACCTGAATGGGGATAAGATCGAAGGCCGGCGGGAGCGCACGTCGGAAATCGCGATGCATACAACTGTATATAAGTTGCGGCCGGACGTCCAGGCGGTGGTTCACGCCCACCCGCCCGTTTCCACCGGCTTCGCGGTAGCCGGGAAAGCGCTCAATCTGGCGATTCTTCCCGAAGTGATAATCGGTCTGGGCTGTGTGCCGCTGGCCGGGTACGGCTTGCCCGGAACGCCCGCGCTGACCGATGGAATGTTGCCGTATATCCCCAAGTACGATGCGCTGCTGATGGCAAATCACGGCGCGGTCTGCTACGGTGAGGACGTATTCAAGGCGTACTTCAAAATGGAGACGCTGGAACATGTGGCTCGTATCACTCTGGTGGCCGAAATGCTAGGCGGCCCGAAATTGCTGCCCAGGGTGGAAGTAGAGAAATTGTTTGATTCGCGCAGCCGCTACGGAATTACGTCGCGGTCCAGTGTGGAACCGGGTTGCCCGATCGTCGCCGAGGACATGCCGCAAAGCGACCGGTTCTGGGTGACGCGGGACGAATTGATCGCATTAGTGGACGAAGCGGTAAGGAGACAAAATGGGTGAAGCGTTAGGAATGATCGAGACGAAGGGCTTGGTGGCCATGATTGAAGCCGCCGATGCGATGGTGAAATCGGCAAACGTGAACGTCGTCGGCTGGGAAAAGATCGGCTCCGGCTACGTAACCGTTCTCGTTCGTGGCGATGTAGCCGCGGTTCGTGCCGCCACCGATTCCGGTGCAGCCGCCGCCCGCCGCGTAGGCGAACTGATTGCGGTTCACATCATCCCGCGCCCGCACCCCAGCCTCGAAGATGTATTGCCTATCGGCAAAGCAGGCAAATAGCTTTGATTCTGGCCCGCGTAGTGGGCACGGTAGTAGCCACGCGCAAGGATCCGCGCCTCGAAGGCAGCAAGCTTTTGATTCTGAAGCCTGTGTCGCCCGAAGGGACGCCCGAGGCTGGCTACGTGATAGCGGTGGACACGGTAGGCGCAGGCTCGAACGAATTGGTGATCGCCGTCTCTGGCAGCAGTGCCCGGATGGCGGATGGCTGCAAGGAAAAACCAGTAGACACGGCCATAATCGGCATAGTGGACACGGTCCATCTAAGTGGAGGCCAGCCGTAAAATGTACCTGGGCCGCGTAGCGGGAAGCGTATGGTGTACAGCCCAGAGCAAAGGGCTAACCGGCCACCGTCTGCTAATAGTCCAACCGCTAACCCCGGAACTTCAGCCCACGGGCAAGCAACAAATCGTGACAGACTGCACCGGTGCCGGGCCGGGCGAACTGGTCTACTGGACAAGGGGTAAGGAAGCCAGCTTCCCGTTCCTGCCAATCGAAGTTCCCACCGAAACGACAATCGTAGGAATCGTCGATTCGCTCCACGTGCAAAGGCCGTAAATGAGTATCCCATTGCCTCAGCCGATGCAAGGCGGCGGCATTTGGTGTAGCACTTTGCGTAGCTCTAGGTTTAGCTCCTGGTGCAGCTCTTGGCGCAGCACTGCATGCAGCCCCTCGTTTAGCTCTCCATGCAGCCCTGCATGGAGCACTTCATGTAACTCTGCATGGAGCACTGCATGGAGCTCATCAAATAGCTCTGCATGGAGCCCTTCGTTTAGCACTGCATCTAGCTCCTGGTGCAGCTCTGGATGCAGCCCTGCATGTAGGTCCTGGTGTAGCTCTTCAAGTAGCTCCTGGTGTAGCTCCTGGTGTAGCTCTTGGTCCAGCCCTGCATGTTGCTCCTCATGCAGCTTTTGGTGGGGCGGGCGCCCTCGCCGGCGCGGAGGCCCCTGCCTCCGCTGTTCCAAGCGCGGCCAATCTGCCGGCTCTGCCAATTCGCTCGTAACCGCCATGGCCAAGTCAACGGGATACCCCGAAGGCCGAAAATGTTAATCGCGCGAGTAATCGGCGAACTGGTCTCCAGCCACAAACATCCCAGTCACAACGGCCGCAAAGCACTACTAGTCCAACCGCTGGATCTAGACGGATCGAACCGGGGCGATGCCGTGATAGCGCTAGACTCCGTCGACGCCGGCGTAGGCGACCGGGTTCTTCTAGTCACCGAAGGCTACAGCGCAATGACCGCTGTAGGCCGTCCCGAATCACCCATCGATATGGCTGTGATCGGGGTCATTGATAGGCTTGACTTCACCCTTGGCGGTAGTCCGGTCCACGATGCCGTCAGTCCCGGAGGCGGGCCCGCCGACGCCGCTCTTCCGCCGCCTCTGCAGATGCTTCGGGGCGGTGGGCAGGAGCTTCTGCTTCCATCCGTACCGGTCAAAAATAAGCCGCCCCGAAAGTAACAGTCCGATCAGTAGCTTGATCACTTCCGCCACCGTGTGCATCGTCGCATAGGACTGATAACTGTCCCTCTCCCGGCCAGCCGCGCCCGCAGGCAGGAAGTCGAACACCCTGCCCATCGCATTCATCGACGGCCGGAGGTAGGCCACTTGAAAAAGCGCAATCAGGATCATCACGCAGGTCGCACAGACCAGGAACTTGCTGCGGTGCGAAGTGAATAGCACCGCGCTCAACACCGCCGCGCCCAGCCCGATCTGCCCAACGCCCCACGTTTCAGCCAGAAAGCGATTCAACTCCGTCGCCTGGTAGCGCATCAGCAGTCGCGTGATGTCGGTGCCCAGGTCCTCTATATCCTTCGCCACCGGACCTGGAGGGCTACTCAGAATGCGATCCACATTGCTCATGTTCTGCATGGAAATGAAGCCAAAAATCAGGATGGCGAGCATCCATCCTCCCACAAGATATGAGGCTAAGCGGCGAGTATGCATGATAGAAGCAATAAGTCTAACGCAGATAGGTATCAGGATGCTATATTCCCTAAGTGTTAGCTAAGTCTTCGGATCAGGACGACCTTAACCGGTTCGGATACGCTCAGGAACTGTTCCGAAGCATGGGCGGTTTCTCGAACTTTGCATCTCGTTTTCCATCATCTCCATCCTCACCGGCGCCGTAACGCTCTACGGCTACGGCCTGGAAATG
>JANYCV010000255.1 GCA_025360145.1 Acidobacteriaceae bacterium | reverse complement strand
TCCACGCCATCGTAGACCACCGAAATCTTCGCTGCGGGAACACCGGCGCCGCACAGAATCGACCTCACATGTTGAGACACCGCGATGTAGTGATCCGCGCGGGCGTATTTCCATCTCGATAGCCAGGAACGGCCAATCGGAAAGGCTACCCGGCGTGAGACAACCAGCAGGGATCCACCGACGGCGGCCGCCCAGGTATGGCTTCGCGCGTCATGGACGTGGGTGATATCGGCTTTGCGCGATTGCGACGCCAGCGCCGCTATCGATAGCGGCTCCGCGCTCACCCCGCGCCGGTGGCACTCTCGCATCAACGGCCCGCCGGCCCGGCACAACAGAACGGAATCAGCACCTAGCCCGGCGTGCAGATGGAGCACCTGCCACTGGCCTCCCCGCATTTCGCGGCCCGCATCGGCGTGCAATACTTTCATCGGCGAGGGCTCATGTTCCGCGCCTTGGCGTATTTCACGAAGTTGTAAAACGCCGCCATCTGGGCGATGGTCAGCCCTTCCAGTCCATCGCGAAATCCAGCTTGCAGGATGTAGGTGCGCCAGAACGTCCACGCCGGGTCCAGCACCAGTTGACGCCAGCCGACCGTGCTCCTCTGATCCACAATCTGTTCGGCCGCCAGCGTGGTATAGCGATCGAGAGTCTTCAGATGCTCGGAAAGAGAACTGCAGGTGAAATGCAGCAGATCAGATTCCAGATGCCCCACGCTGCCATCCACGTGCACGCTCTCATGCACATAATCGCCCACCCAGCGGGCTTTGCGGCGGTCATACAGGCGAACTTTGCGATCCGGATACCACCCGGAATGCAGAATCCATCGCCCCAGATATTGTGCCAACCGCGGCATGGTATAGGCGTCAAACCGCGGCCCGTTTTTCTTGATCTGCCAGATCTCGCCTTCCAGCGCTTCACTCAACGCTTCGTCGGCGTCGATGGAAAGTATCCAATCGTGCTGACTTCGCTCGGCGGCCAGATTTTTTTGCTGCGCATAGCCGCGCCACGGGCTTTCGATCACGCGCGCGCCCAGGTTGGCGGCAATCTCCGCGGTGCGGTCCAGCGATCCGCTGTCCACCACCACGATCTCATCGCAGCAACGAAGGCTTTCTATTGCACGCGCGACGTTCCGTTCTTCGTCACAAGTGATGATGGTGGCGGAAATTTTCATGAGTATGCGCGGTTAGTCCGGCGTGCTGATGGGGGACAGGGAAAAGCAAAGTAAGAACATCACCAGGGCGAGCCATCCGAGTTTCTTTCGACCGCTGCCCATCTCAGCACTATCATAAATCCTGGGATGCTTCAGGCCAAAGAAGAACAGCAGAACGGCCCAGAAAACCCAACTGATGGAAAAGTATCCCATCGGGACCAATGCGGCAACGAAGATTTCCGAAAGCAACCGGTGCCGCTCGCCAATGAACGCGTACAGGATATGCCCGCCGTCCAGTTGCCCGATGGGCAGCAGATTCAGCGCGGTCGCAAATATCCCGACCCAGGCGGCGCGGGCGATTGGATGGAGATAGATATCCGCCACCGGGACCCCAGGGAAAATCAAAGCTTCGAGTAGACGAAGAATTCCAGGGGTACTGAACACCAGATCGCCTTGCGCCGCGATGCCGGGAATCACCTTTGAAAAGGCGAGGCCGATGGCCAGCGCGGGAATCACGAAGACGAACCCTGCGATAGGGCCGGCGATACCTACGTCGAACAGTTGCCGTTTATAGTAGATTGCGGACCGGATGCGAATGAACGCTCCCAGCGTCCCGATCAACGAGGGCGCGGGAAGAAAATACGGCAGGCTGGCGTCGATTTTGTAGTAGCGGCACGTCAGATAGTGCCCCATCTCATGCGCCATCAAAATGGTAAGCAGCGTAAGTGAGAAAGGCAGCCCGTGCAACAGATCCAGCGGGTGGGTCAGCGTATGCGTGAAACCGCTAAGTACGCCGATCATGTCGTCTTCGAGGAACGCCGGGCGGTTCCGGTCGAAGTTGTATGCCAGACGGGCACCCACCGTGGTGGTGGTGAAAAACGTCAGAAGCAGCAGAAGCGCGTGAAGCCAGTAACGCTCGCGCGGTCCGCGAGGCAACTGCGGGAGATCGGGCACTATATCGTTTGAGGACACAACTGGTTCAGGCTACTGCAGAGTCTGCAGTTCCTTGCCTGGCTTGAACCGCACGGCTTTCCCTGGAGGAATGGCCACTTCGGCGCCGGTGCGGGGATTGCGACCGATGCCAGTCTTGCGCGGGCGCACGTTGAAGATTCCAAAACCACGTAGTTCGATCCGTTCGCCCTGGCCAAGTGCTCGCTTCATGCTCTCAAAAACGGTCTCGACGGCCATTTCAGCCTTCGTCTTGGTAATCCCCGTTTTGCTTACCACTTCATTGATGATATCGAGCTTGATCAAGACATCCTCCCCGTTTTTCGCCGTTACTCTTCCGGGCCGCTCCCGGCAGACACAGCAAACCTCATGATAAGATTAGGCTTAAAGCATTGTCAAGCTCAATCGATTCTCAATTCGCGGTAGTGGACGAGGAGCGGTTCCGTAAGACCTGCGCGCAATTCGCCACAGGCATCGCGATCGCCACAGTATCTGGAAGAGACGGCCGGCCACTGGGTATCACTGTGAATTCGTTTACTTCTGTCTCATGCGCCCCCCCGCTAGTACTGGTCTGCGTCGATTACCGGTCGAGCATTCTTCCGCATTTCCGAAACAGTACGCACTACGGGATCAGCGTCTTGAGCGAAGATCAGCGCGATGTTGCGGTGCGATTTTCGCAGCCGGAACTGGACCGGTTCGTAGGAATTGGATGGAGGACGGGATCTACCGGCGCTCCTTTGCTGGACGGCGTGCTCGCCGCCATGGAGTGCCACATCACTCAAACGGTGGAGGCGGGGGACCACGCGATCTTCATCGCGGAAGTGGTGAGTGCGGACTCAACCGAGGGGCGGCCGCTGCTCTACTTCGGCAGCAGTTATTGTTCTTCCACCGGAAGCGTGAAGTAGAATCGCGAACCTTTTCCTGGCTCGGAATCAGCCCAAATGCGGCCCTTGTGGATCTCAACGACTTTCTTGGCGATGGAAAGACCGATGCCGGTACCTGGGAAATCTTTACCGTGTAAGCGCTTGAATACCCCAAAAATGCGTTCGGCATACATCATCTCAAAACCGACGCCGTTATCCGCCACGCAAAATACCCAGTCCCCCCCCTCGCGCGCCACCGATAGGTGAATCCTTGGAGGTTCGGCGGAACGATACTTGACTGCGTTGCCGATCAAGTTTTGCATTACAAGAGCAAGCCTGGACTGATCCCCGGTCACGCTTGGCAGTGGATCGTGCGTTACAACGGCGCCGCATTCTTTGATGGAAGCTTGCAGATTCAGCAGCGCCCATTGGACCGCGCTCGACATGTCAACCAGTTCCATGCGGCGCGTCTCCGGATTTCCCAACCGTGAAAACGCCAGTAGGTCCCGGATCAATTGTCCCATCCGGTCTGCGCCGTCCACTGCGAATTGCATATACTCGTCCGCCTCGGAATCCAGCTTGCCCGCGTACCGGCGCGATAACAACTGGATGTAACCGGAGATCATTCGAAGGGGCTCCTGAAGGTCGTGGGAGGCTGCGTAAGCGAACTGCTGCAGGTCTTCGTTGGATCTGATAAGTTCCGCCTGTTTTTTCTGCAATTCCAATTCTGCCTGCACCAATTGCGATACGTCTTGAACGACGAGGATTCCGGTGGAAGGCTGTCCGAACATTGCCGGTAGAATGCGGGAATAATAGAGTAACTCTCGACGGGCCGTGGGTGAATTCCAATTCATC
>JANYCV010000243.1 GCA_025360145.1 Acidobacteriaceae bacterium | reverse complement strand
CCCACGCCCACTCTGCCTCGCACATGCACCGGCTGCAGCGTAGATGCCAGAGTGTTGTCTTCGTGCTTCAGGTTGACGATGTCGCGCCATGTCAGCACCGTCGTCGCCGGGTTGTACAACTCGGACTTCTTCAGAATACGGACTTTCGAATACAGAAAAGAATTCGTAGTCCAACTGAACATCAGCGTTGAAATATAAACGGCCGAGTTATCAAAGCCCACTTGCGGGAAATCCGCCCAGTTTCCGCTCGCAATAGTTCCGTCCAAAGAGGCGTCCAGTGCCCAATTCTTCCAACCGCCCGCATACGTCGCGCCGTTCGATATCGACACCACGAAGTAGCTGCTGCGCAGTTGGAAATTCCGAGCCTGCGCCGTTAGAATGAATCGCCCGTGCAACTGGTCGTACCGGATGGACGGATCGGCGATGACACAGTTTCCGATGCCGCTGCTGCAAACCACCGGCAATAGATCGGCAAACCATGTCGGCAAGCCTTTGTCGTCTGTTTTCACTCCAGTTTTCGAGAAACGGCCTATCGCCGAATTTATGATCTGAATCAGGTCTTCGGGTCCGGCCGCCATGTTCGGAGAAGGCGGTTGATAGAGCTGTTGAAAAATGCCTTCGAACCCGACAGTCGGCGTGCTGGCTACCGGCTGCCGCGCTGTAACGCTCTGCGAACCGTCCGAAAGTACAATCTGCGGGCCCCTGGGGCCCGGCGTTATCACCCGAGGCGTGACCGTCGATTTACGCAGCGCATACTCCTCCGCCGGAATCGGCGGCGGATGCGGAACCACGTATAGCGACGGCGTATCGGGAACTCGCGGACCAACCAGCCGTTTGAGCGGATCGTATTGGCTGAACGTTCGCGTCTCCCCGGCAACCGCCGGGCTGGAAACCTGCGCAGCGGCGCCAGTTACAAACAATGCGAAGCACCATATAATGGCGTATGCGAAGGTGGCGGCGGGCCGCCCGAGGAACATTTTCATAAAACAATGATTAGACCACATTCGGCTCACTAAACCCCAGCCGTCCGCGGAACCCCGATCTCCCCAAAGATCTTCTCCACCTCAGCCCGCGGATCATGCGCTCGCGTCACCTGCCGCCCGATCACCAGGTAATCGGCTCCATTCCGCAGCGCCGCCGCTGGCGTGGCCACCCGCTTCTGATCGCCCGTATCCGCTCCAGCGGACCGAACCCCAGGCGTCACCAGAATCGCACCCGGCCCAGCCTCCGCACGGACTCCGGCAACCTCCAGCGGCGAACAAACCAGACCATCGATCCCCGCCTCCATCGCATTCCGCACTCGCAGCGACACTAGATCGGAAACCGTACACGGATAGCCAAGGTCCGCCAGATCGGTCTGATCAAAGCTGGTCAGCACGGTAACCGCCAGCAGTTTCAGGTCCGCCGCGCCCCGCCCCTGCACCGCCGCCGCCATCACCGCTTTGCTGCCGTGGACCGTCAGAAACTGCACACCCAGCTTCGCCACTTGCGCCACCGCGCGCCGCACCGTTTCGCCAATGTCGTAGAACTTCATGTCCAGGAAAACCTTCTTTCCCTGGCCGGTCAGTTCGCGCACCAGATCCAACCCCGCCCCCGCATACAGTTCCATTCCCACTTTGTAAAAATCGACAGCGTCTCCCAGCTTGGCCGTCAGCTCGCGAGCCTGGTCCGCGGTCTCTACATCCAACGCAATAATGATTGGGTTTTTGGTCATCCGATGTCACACGATAAAGATCGCCTTTTCCTGGTATTCGCGAACCTGTCCTATCCGGTAAATCTCTTGTGATTCTAGCGTGGCCGCGCCCTTCTCCGGCAGCGAGATCAACAGCCCGCCGGATGTCTGCGGGTCGAAGAGCAAATCCTCCACGCCCGGCGGAAGCACACGGTCGAATCTGACGGAAGGTCCGGCAAACTCCCTGTTATTCTTGAGTCCGCCCGGAATCGCACCGGCCCGCGCGTATTCGAGCGCGCCCGGCAGAAACCGCACCAGGCTCGCATCGATCTCCAGCGTCACGTGGCTCGCAGCGGCCATCTCGCGCGCGTGCCCCAGCAAACCGAATCCGCTCGCGTCCGTGCAAGCATGCACCTCCACGCCGAGCATAGCTTCACACGATGCGCGATTCAGCGTCAGCATGGATGCAATGGAAGCCTCCACATGCCCCGCCTCCGCAATGCCCCGCTTCAACGCCGTGGCGATCACGCCCGTGCCAATACGCTTGGTGAACAACAGAACATCCCCCGGCCGCGCGCCCGCATTGGTCAACACGCGATCAGGGTGAACGGTTCCAGTAACCGAATAGCCGAACTTGATCTCTTCATCGTTCACGCTGTGGCCGCCCAGAATCACGCAACCGGCCTCGTGAATTTTATCCGCGCCGCCGGCAAGAATCCGCTCCAAGTCATCCAGATCCCCTGTACCTGGGTATGCAAGAATCGAAAGAGCGGTGATCGGCACGCCCCCCATGGCGTAAACGTCACTCAGTGCGTTAGCCGCGGCAATTGCGCCGTAAGTATAGGGATCATCGACAATGGGAGTGAGAAAATCGACCGTCTGCACCAGCGCACACTCCGGCGTGAGTCGGAATACGCCCGCATCATCGGACGTATCGAAGCCCACCAGAACATTTCCGTTCTTCACGCGAGGAATCTTCGCCAGCACCTGGTCCAAAACCTTTGGACTCAATTTAGATGCTCAACCGGCGGCTTTCACGTGAGCTGTCAATTTGCGGTCAGACACTGTTTCAGTCTACTCGTATCTATTTTGCTGCCGCTTTTTTGCGGCGTCGCGGCCGCCGCAACCCATCCGCTCGATCCGCTGGATGTCCAGGAAATGGAAACTGCCATGCGCGTGCTGCGTAGCGCTGGAAAGCTGCAACCGGATCACATGATCGCGCAGATCGCCCTTAAAGAACCCGATAAGTACGCGGTCTTGAGCGGCCGCCCCACCGTGCGCGAAGCTGCCGTGGTCGTCTATAATCGCCCGGCGAATGCCACCTATGAGGCCGTCATCGGACTCGCCTCCGCCAAACTCACGTCGTATACAAAAATACCGGGAGCCCAACCCGCCGTCTCGGGCGAGGATTCCTTTCTGGCGGACCAGGTAGTCCGTTCCAATTCTCAATGGCAGGCCGCTATGCGCAAACGCGGCATCTCGAACCCGGTGGCGGATGTGGCCATCGATTTCTGGAGCGCTGGCAATTTCGGTCTGCCTGAAGACAGCGGCGCTCGCATCGTGAAGGGCATCTGCTACCTCCGCGGTCGAACGGTGAACTACTATGCACGCCCCGTGGAGGGCGTCGTTGCCGTAGTTGACCTCAGCGCACGGAAGCTGATGCAACTGGTGGACACCGGCGTGGTGCCCGTTCCAAAAGAGACTTTCGACTACGAGGCTGGCGCCGCGGGCCGGCCGCGCGAGGCGCCGAAACCACTGCGCATCGTCCAGCCGTCCGGCCCGAGCTTTCAATTGGTGGACGGCGAAGTGCGCTGGCAACAGTGGCGCTTCCGGTTCGCCATGCACCCGCGCGAGGGGCTGATTCTCTACCTCGTGCGATACTCCGACGGTGGACGCGAGCGGTCCATTCTCTACCGCGGATCGCTATCTGAGATGGCCGTTCCTTACGGCGATCCCGCCGCTGGCTGGTTCTTCCGCAATAGCTTCGATGCCGGCGAGTTGGGAATGGGACACGTCGCCGGCACGCTGCGTCCGGGCTTCGATTGTCCCAACAACGCGACGCTCTTCGATGCCGTAATGGCGGATGAACGGGGCACTCCGCGCGGCATGTCGCACGTCGCGGCGCTGTATGAGCGCGACGGCGGCATTTCATGGAAACACGGCGGCGAAACGCACCGGGCGCGCCAACTCGTCCTCGGCTACGTGTCCACCGTTGGCAACTACGACTACGCGTTCGACTGGATTTTTCACCAGGACGGAACGCTGGAGATGAAAACCGGCCTCACCGGGGTCATGTCGGTGAAGGCGGTCAACCCGGAAGCAGCCGAAAACGGTGGCTCCAGTCACGATCATGGGCACATGGTGGCGAAGGCGATCTCTGCGGTCCATCACCAGCATTTTTTCAACTTCCGCCTCGATCTCGACATTGACGGCGCCGACGGCAATCAGGCAATCGAGATGAATACTGCGCCAACTCCCGCCGGCAAGGCGAATCCGTACGGCGGAGCCTTTGATATGACCGAGAGCGTCCTTCACACGGAAGCCGAAGCGATGCGGCAAATGGATCTGGCAGCAAGCCGGCGTTGGAAAATTGTCAATCCCGCGGTGAAGAATGCGCTGGGACAACCGGTAGGGTACGCGCTGCTTCCCGCGGAGAACGCCCGCCCGTTCGCCGCGCCCGATTCTCCCATCCGGCGCCGGGCCGGATTCCTGAACTTCCCCTTCTGGGTGACGCCATACAGAGCGAACGAGATATACGCCGCCGGCGATTACCCGAATCAGAACAAAGGCGGCGAAGGACTGATGAAGTGGATTGCCGCCAGCCGCCCCATCGACGGGAAAGATCTGGTGGTGTGGTACACCATGGGCATCACCCACAACCCAAGGCCCGAAGACTGGCCCGTGATGCCGTTGCATGAGGCCGGCTTCAAATTGGTGCCGGTGGGATTCTTCAGCCGCAATCCGGCGCTCGACCTGCCGTAGTTCGGAATCGATAAATGTAAATACGGCACTTCGATTCCCGCGGATCGTGCCAAGGCGCTGAAATGCCTCAAGTTTTCAACAGCTCCGCGGATCATTATTCGGGTGATAACCGCTTGCGGGCTAAGAATCTATCCAATTGGGGATGGCTCGAACCGCCGGATTTAGGATAAAGGAAAGACCACCGCTGTTCAGGTGGAATAGGTTTCCGCCGGGGAGTTCACTCCGTGTGGCGGACCCTCCCAGCGGTGCTCAAGGCAAGGAGGTCGCACGCAAATCCCCCGCCACAATTTGCGTTCCCCATGAGTGCAAGGATACAACGAAGTGTGAACCCAAAATGAGCACTACAACAGCCTTGCTGGTCCTGTTCCTCGCCGCGCTGCTCGAAGCAGGAGGAGACGCGCTCATGCGGGCAGCACTGCGCACAACATCCCTGGGGCCCAGAGTCGCTCTATTCGGTCTGGCCGGAATTCTGCTATGCGCGTACGGCTGGACGGTCAACGCGCCGCCTTGGGATTTCGGCCGTCTTCTGGGCCTGTACGTGGTCTTCTTCTTTGTGATTGCCCAGACAATTTCCTGGCTGGGATTCAAGCAACTTCCGACAGCTCCCATCCTGATCGGAGGCGGACTCATCGTGAGCGGCGGCCTCGTAATCGCACTCGCAAAGTCCTGACCGGTTATTTCATATCCATCATGGGTTGCAGTGCCGTCATGATGGCAATCGCGGCTGGTCCTAGAGTCACCAGCAGCACCGATGGAAAAATCAGGAAGAAGATAGGGAACACCAGCTTCACCCCGATCTTCCTTGCCCGCTCCTGAGCATACTGCCTCCTGCGGATTCGCAGGTATCGGGCATGCGTGCGGAGCGTCGGACCAAGACTGCTTCCGAACCTGTCGCTATCGATCAGTAGATTCGCCAGCTTCTTGAACTCAAGATCGTTGCCTTTATTTCCGAAGTCGCGAAACACCTGTTCCCGCGTAGCATTGGCCCGAAGCGCCAGGCTAACGGTCAATAGTTCATCCGCAAGGTCGGGATACGCGGTCCGGATCTCGCGGCTCGAATCGAAAATCGACTGGTCGAGAGCTTGTCCGGCTTCGACGCTCAGGACTAGCAGATCCAGTGCCACCGGAAGCCCCTCCACCAGCCGCCTTCTTCTCGCCGAAATCTGAGAATTCAGAATCCTGTTCGGCAACAGGTAGCCGAATCCCGCCGCGCAGATCGCCGCAAGCAACGCCGCGGAAAGGCTTTGCTGTGATATCAGTACGGCCGCGCCCCCAATGATCCCAATAATCGCCGACGACGAATACACGATCCCGCTGTAAGTCGCCACAGCCGACAAAGATCGATACCCAGCGGCATGAAGCTTCCGCCGCATCGGATTTTCACCGGTCGATTTGACGGGAACGGCTTCGCCCAGCGACCGCAGGGAATCGGTGAAAAACTGTCGTGCGCTGACAGGTTCCTCTGCATCCAGGCTATGTCCCGCCGCGGAGGCTGCACTCGACCGGTACAGGAAATAGTAACCGGCGACGGCCACTCCAGCCATTACTGCCGTGAAAAACCCAATTAATAACAAAGCCTGATTCATCAGAGTCTAATGTCCACAATTTTCCGAATGACAAAATGCGCGGCTACCAGGCAAATCAGCGCCGCCGCAATCAGGTTCCTGCCTGTCGGGCTCTGGAACAACAACCCCATCTGCACGGGATTCACCCAGAACATAACCAGCCCGATGAAGATGGGCATCGCCGTAAGCACCATCCCCGTTATTTTTCCATGCGCCGCCAGAGCCCTCACCTCACCCTGGATGGCGACATTCTCGCGCATCGATTCCGCTAGTCTTCCGAGGACGTCTCCTAACTTGCCGCCAGTGCGAATCTGCAGTTTCACGGCGGCAGAAAAAATGGCGACATCCGTCAACGGAACGCGCTGTGCGAGATTATCAAGCGCCCGGTTCCATGTCATCCCCAGCTTCCACTCATCCAGCGCAATCTTCATCTCGGTGGAGATGGGCGCATCCGCTTCAACTGAAAGCAAGTCCATTCCCGCCGCAAACGGATGTCCGGCACGCAACGCGCGGCACAGTGAGTCAATCGCATCCGGAAATGCTACTTCGAAACTACCGAGCCGCTTTGATCTCTTGTGCAGGATATAGAAATAGGGCATCAGGCCGGCAAACAGGCTAAGCGCGACGGCCGCAAAAGCGGGCATCCACGAAATGCCTGCCAGTGTCACCAGAGATAGAATTCCCGCCAAGAGCATCATGGCAATGACGCGGCCTACGGTCCAGCTCAATTCAGCTTCCGCTGTCTTCGTTCGAATGACGTCCACAAAGTCAAATTTTTTGAGAAATCGCGACCACGGCGATATCGAACTGACTTCTTCGTCTTTGAGAAGCGCCCTAGATCCCAGCAGCCCGGCCAACGCCAGCTCTTGCGTTTCAGCCGATGGCTGGGCGGCTCGGCTATCCATGATCCGCGAAGCGATCGCGACCGCAATCAACGCGACCAGGAAAGTGGCGATGAAGAAGACGGTGGTGACGACAAAAACGACCATGGCATTTATCTTCGTGGCAGAAGCGTGGAGATCTTCGGATCGGAAATCGGAGGTACCGCCCGCGCGGGCGGGCCGGAAGATTGCCGGAACAAAGTGCTCGCCGGAAGTACGGACTGCGGCCGCCGGCTTTCATCGGAAGGATTTCTGAGCACCAGCCGGACCTTCGCGGTCGAATCGGCCAAACCGAGAAGTTCGGCATCGTCCGGCGAAACCACCAGGTTGACCACGGGTTTTCCGCCATCGGGCGGAGAAACCGTGAGCACCTCGATGTTCTGTAACGCCGTGCGCAGCGTGATTTCTCCATGACTTGCGGTCGAGAGCACCTGCACGTCCACTTTATAGCCGGGATGCAGAAGTCCCACCACGCCGCTCGAATCGGTTACATGGATCGAGACCGCCCGCATGCCGCTCGGAATTGCTCGATGAGATGCAATTCGGCTCTCAAGTATCGGCTCATTGGCTCCAATGGGATCAAGGACGGTAACTCCGGCCAGTTGATCGGGCGTCGGGAAGGAACCCTTGGGCGCTTCGCCGCCGGCCCATGCAATCGCTTTGATATCAGCGGCTTGAATTACCGCCCCGCGCTCCAGAGGATGGTTCGCAACCACAACGGAAAAACGCTGCTGATCGGACGGAGCGCTCTGCGCCTTTCCGACAAACAAACCGTAAAAAACACCAGTCGAAATAAGCGCGACCACAAATGCAATTCCGAGAAGCGGTACCAATTTCTGTTTCATAGGCGGCCAGTAGAGCACAACGCTCCCGTAGTTTAGTTATCGTCCGCCGCTCGCCTTTTCATTAGGGCAAAGCCGGTGGCCAATCATGCCGCACACTTGCCGCCCCAAACTACGGATCGTTTGCCAAAAATTCTCGGTCACAAGTATTTTCAGCGTCTAATCACCACAAAACAAACAATCTCGCACGGGCGGCGGTTCGGCTTTGCCTTCAGAAACGGCTACTCTGACGCATGGAAACTCGCGCCCGCCAACCAGCGGCGCAAGTGTCCGATATTGGGATTCGCTGCGTTTCGCATAATCCGCCGCACCCAAGGGCATCCTCGTAAGAGGCTCTGCCCATGGATCTTTCACAATCGAATATGGTTCGTGCCCCGCAAATAGCACGAACAAAGCCACCACGGCGCACGGCGTGGCTCTGTTTCGCAAAATGCCACAAACAGAGCCGCGAGCGTAAGCGAGCCGGCCGTGCCCCAAAATCGCACGAACAAAACGCGCGTGGGCCGCTTCGCAGGCCACCCGTGAGTCACTAAAAGGGCAGTGTTCTCAAGATTCGCCAGGTGGGGCGGACCCCAGGTCCGCGCGGAACGCCCTCGTTCCGCCTCCGCGAATACCCGGCCATGCCTCGCGCAGGCCGGGCAGCCCACAATCGGGAAGTTGTTTTCGGAACAAACCCCCGACGGTGGCGGCGTGGCTCTGTTTCGCAAAATGCGCGCTCCCCCATGGAGTCGCATCCGCTTTCAGCCGATCTTGCCATAATATTCTACAGCGCCCATGTCTACCCTCTGGTACTACGCCTCCGAAGACCGGCAAATGGGCCCCGTTCCCGAAACCGAGCTCGACAAGCTGGTCTCCACCGGGGTCATCTTCCCTTACACACTCGTCTGGCATGAAGGGATGGCAGAATGGCAAACCTACACCAGTGTCCGTACCGTCCCCGGCCTCGTAGGCATGTGCAGCCAATGCGAAGAAGTCGAACTCCAGTCGGAAATGGTCCGCTTCGGCGAAAAATGGGTCTGCGTAAACTGTAAGGATAACTACACTCAACGCCTCCGCGAAGGAACTCTCGGCGGGAAGATGGTTTACGCCGGCTTCTGGATCCGTGCCGGCGCCCTTCTAATCGACGGCGTCATCCTCCTCATCGTCCAACTCGTCATTCAAGCGGCCTACGCCGGAGCAGACGCACTACGAACTTTCAACGGATACGTCCTTGCCAGCCAGATGGTTGTGCTCAAGCTCTTACAGTTGGCCGCCCAGGCCGCCTATCATTCCTACTTTGTCTACCAACTGGGAGGAACCCCCGGAAAGCTGGCCCTCGGCTGCCGTGTCGTCACCGCCGACGGCGCGAAACTAACGTGGAAGCGCTCCATCGCCCGTTATTTCGCCTCGTTAATCAGTGTTTCGACCTTAGGCATCGGCTACCTGATAGCAGCGTTCGACGACCAGAAGCGCACCCTTCACGACCGCATCTGCGATACTCGTGTAATCGTGAAGTCCGGTCGTTTTGTGTGACAGCCCTCCATTGCAGCCAGTGTGGTTCTCTCCTGCTTAATGGAGAAGCCGGCAATCCCGAATGGCGCAAGTGTTCCGGCTGCGGCAGTCCGATCCGCGCGCTCGTCTTCCCGGCCTATTACCGGACCGCCACGCCCACGAAAACGGAAGGCATCGCCGAAGGCGAATCCAGTTGCTTCTTCCATCCGCAAAAGCGGGCCATCGTCTCCTGCGACGAATGCGGACGGTTCCTCTGTGCACTGTGCCGCGTGGAATTCGGCAACCGGAATATCTGCCCGGCCTGCATCGATACGGGGCTGCGAAAGGGCAACCTCCCTGCCCTGGAGATGACGCGCCGCCGGTTCGATTCCATCGCTCTGGGCGTCGCAACGCTCCCGGCCCTTCTGATCTGGCCGACGCTGATCTCGGGTCCGGTGGCTATCTATCTGTGCGTCCGGCATTGGAATGATCCGGCAGGC
>JANYCV010000185.1 GCA_025360145.1 Acidobacteriaceae bacterium | reverse complement strand
CTCGGGCGAAACCGCGTCCGCTCGTTCTGCGGCGCCTCATCGGCGTTGCCGAACATCTCGCTCGACCCGGCGAAGTAGAAACGGCACTGCGGGGCCAGACTCTTCAACGCCGCCAGCAGGTAGTGGGTGCCGTTTATATTGACGTTCAACGTGGAAAACTCATCGTCGAACGAATAGCTGACAAAGCTTTGCGCTGCAAGGTGATAGCACTCGTCAGGTTCGATGGCCGCAATGCTTTGGTGAATTCCCGCATAGCTTTCGAGCGATGCAGGATGCAACTTGATCCGGTCGAGAAACGGCAGCAGCCGGCTCAGTCGCTGTTCGGGCGCCTCCAGCACGACTCGCCGCACCAACCCGTGCACTTCATAGCCTTTCGACAGCAGCAACTCGGCCAGATAGGAGCCGTCCTGGCCGGTAATACCTGTGATTAGTGCCCGCTTGGGAGTCAAGGATTCATTCTATCGTTTGTAGCTATGCGCCGATGTATCGGGAGTACAGGCTCCGGGCGATACCGATATCCGTGGTGCCCTTGATGATCGCTCGTCCATCCGGAAAGACCGTCATTTCATAAGGCGGCATGAAGAAGCGTAACGCGAACTCGTTGGCCCGTACTTCGCCGAGCGGCGCCAGTTGGCTCTGAAGCTTGCGCAGGTCGAGCGGACGCGTCCGCTCGTGGATCTGCACCGCGTTCCTGCCGCACAGGCTCACCGGCGCGCGCTTGGCGCCACTCAGATGCGGAAATTCCCTGGTTCCACAAGCGGTACATGCCGGGTCGCGCTCCGGCTGGCTCACCTGGCGGACCGTTCCGCTCCAGACATCCACCGTGGTGATTCGGGACGCCAACTGGTCCGCGTGTCCGCTCAGAATCTTCAGCGCATCGGCAACCTGAATAGCGCCTATGATCGCCGTGATCGACCCCAGGACACCCGCGGTCTCGCAGGTTGGCTGCACTCCGGCAGGCGGTTTCGGATAGACGCAGCTCAGGCAAGCCGTACGCCCTGGAATCACCGGCATCGTCAGGCCGTAGCTGCCAACCGCGGCACCGTAGATCCAGGGTAAGTCGCGGCTCACGGCGTGGTCGTTCAGCAGGTATCGCGTCTCGAAGTTGTCCGTGCCGTCGAGGATCAGGTCCACATCGGCCAGCAAATCCTCGACGTTCGACGGCGTCAGATCCACGACGGCCGGCTCAATCGCGCAGCCGTTGTTGATTTGCCTCAAGTGATTGGCCGCCGCAATGGCTTTCGGCAGTGCCTGCTCCACGTCGGCCTCATCGAAAAGCCACTGGCGCTGCAGGTTGCTCAATTCAACGTAATCCCGGTCGATGACGATCAGCTTCCCAATACCGGCGCGAGCGAGCGCCGCGGCGTGGAAGGTCCCGAGCGCGCCGCAACCGACGATCGCTACGCGGGATTCGAGCAGCCGCCGCTGGCCGTCCTCACCGATTTCCGCGAATCGGATCTGACGCGAGTAACGTTCACGGGCATCTGGCGTCATACACTTGGCAGTTGCAACCTCGATGGTAGCAGCGCGTGCGTTAACATGGACACTAGTGCATTTTAGATCCGGCATCCGGCCGCTGATGCTGCTGGCGTTGTTGGCCAATGCCCTTCCCGCGCCGCTGGCGGCCAGTGCGAGCGAGTATGAAGGCAAACGGATCTCCGCGATCAGTTTTGAACCCGCCGCGCAGCCGCTGCTGCCCGTCGAACTGCAAACAAAAGTGAAGTTGACCGTGGGGCAACTGCTCCGGCTGGAGGACGTCCGCCAGTCCATCAGCCAGCTCTACGCCAGCGGACGGTATCTGGAGATATCCGTCGATGCGCAGGCTGCGGGCAACGGGGTGGCGCTTAAGTTCATCACGACGAGCACGCAATTCATTCGGGAGGTTACGGTTACAGGAGTTCCCGAACCGCCCAACGCAGGGCAGTTGGTCACCGCCACTAAATTGCAGCTTGGCAATCCGTACTCGGAATCGCAGGTGAGAAGAGCGGTGGAGAGCCTGCTGGAGGTGCTGCGTGGTAACGGCTTCTATCAGGCGGCGGTGGCGCAGGAAAAGGTGGCGCAGTCCTCGCAACAGATCGACGTTCATTTGTCGGTTGAATCGGGAGCGCGGGCGAAGTTCACAACGCCGGTGGTGAAGGGCAATCCCGGTCGTCCGGTGGAGCAGATCATCAAGGCGGCCCGCTGGCGCAAGTTTCTGGGCTACGGCGATTGGGCGCCTGTCACGGACTCCCGGCTGCAGAACGGTCTCGACCGGATCCGGAGTTCCTATCAGAAGAAGGACTTCCTGATGGCGAAGGTATCTCTGGACCTGATGAACTACCAGGAAGACACGAACCGCGTGATCCCGGTTCTGGATGTGAACAGCGGCGCGAGAGTATTGGTGGAAGTTTCGGGCGCGAAGATATCCAAGGGGAAAGTGAAGCAACTGGTCCCTATCTATCAGGAACAGTCCGTGGACAAAGATCTGCTGGTGGAAGGAAAAAGGAATATCGCCGAGTTCCTGGAGTCGAAAGGTTACTTCGACTCCGATGTCGATTTCGATGTCACCACCAACGACAAGAACGAGCAGGTGATCGAATACGTGATCGACCGCGGGAACCGCCACAAACTGGTGGCGATCGAGATCACCGGAAACAAGTATTTCACCACGCCGACATTGCGCGAGCGGATGTATCTGACTCCGGCGAACCTGCTGCAGTTCCGCTACGGCCGGTACAGCGGATCCTATCTCAAACGCGACGTCAGCGCGATTAAGGACCTTTACCAATCGAACGGCTTCCGGGACGTGGAAGTTACTACAACCACAGACGACGACCATAAGGCCCGGGACAACGACGTAGCGGTGTTTCTTACGGTGAAGGAAGGGCCGCAGTCCTTCGTCGCGAAGCTTGATCTGCAAGGTGTCCGGAAGGAATACCTTGACGAGATCCAGACGCTGCTGCGCTCAAGCGAAGGGCAGCCCTACAGCGATCTGAACATCGTGAACGATCAGGAAACGGTGCTGAACTATTACTTCAATCGCGGGTTTGCGGACGCAACCTTTGAATCCACCATCACGCCGGCGGCGGTACCCAATCAGGTGGACGTGAAGTTCGTGGTTAATGAGGGCGGCCGGCAGTTCGTGCGGGAGGTGCTGGTGAGCGGCCTTAAGACGGCCGACGCCGACCTGGTGCGCAACCGGATCCGCAATCTGAATCCGGGCGAACCGCTGTCTCAAAGCAGTATGACCGATAGCCAGCGGCGTCTTTATGACCTGGGGATCTTCGCGCGGGTGGATGTGGCGCTGCAGAATCCCGACGGCGACGAAGACTACAAGAACGTGTTGTACCGGCTGGAGGAAGGACGGAAGTATTCGATTGTCGGAGGTGTGGGCGCGCAGGTAGGACGAATCGGAAGCGGCACGCCCTCCACGTTCGATTCCCCGGCCGGGGCGCCCGGCTTCAGCCCGCGCGTTTCGTTTGGGATCAACCGTTCAAACGCACTGGGACTCGGCCACACGGCCAGCATATTGACGAGACTTTCAAACATCCAAAAACGCGTCGTGTTCAGCTATGTTGCGCCGCAGTTTAAAGGCAACGACGCAGTGAACCTGAGCTTTACAGGAGTCTACGACGACGCTCGCGATATCCGCACCTTTCATGCGAAGCGGCAGGAAGCATTCGTGCAGTTGGGGCAGAAGCTTACCAAGGCGAATACCGTTCAATACCGTATTGGATACCGGCATGTGACGGTGGATCAGAATTCGCTTCAGATCTCGCCGGGTCTCATTCCAATTCTTTCGCAACCGGTTCAACTAACGATTGCATCGGTGACCTTCGCGCAGGACCGGCGGGACGATCCAAGCGATGCGCACAAAGGCGTCTACAATTCACTGGACGCGGCCTTTGCAACCAACTTTTTCGGATCGAAGACGACCTTTACCCGCGCGTTGGGACGCAACTCCACCTATCACAAGCTGAAGCGCGATGTGGTGTTGGCCAGATCGACCAGCTTTGGCGTCGAGACCAAACTGGGCCGTCTGGACGTACCGTTACCGGAGCGCTTCTTTGCCGGTGGCTCGTCGTCGCATCGAGGATTTCCGGATAACCAGGCTGGTCCACGCGATCTGATTACCGGGTTCCCGGTAGGCGGAACCGCGCTGCTGATGAACAGCGTGGAAGTGCGGTTCCCGTTGATCGGCGATAACCTGCGGGGCGTGGTATTTCACGATGCGGGCAACGTGTATTCCCAGATCGGAAAGGTGTCCTTCCGATACCAGCAGCAGGGTATTACAGACTTCAATTATATGGTTCACGCTTTGGGGTTCGGCATCCGCTACCGTACTCCGGTTGGGCCGATTCGAATCGATCTCGGCTATGCGTTGAATCCTCCGAAGTTCTCGGGCTTCAAAGGTTCGCGCGATCAGTTGTTCGGCGACCCCGCACTTCTGCCAGGACTGATCACGCGGCAGCAAATCAGCCATTTTCAGTTCCATTTCTCACTGGGGCAGGCTTTCTGATGAGACACGCGTGGCTGCTGTTATTGTTCGCGACACTAGTTCCTGTCCAGGCCCATGCGGAGATTCTCGACCGGATCGCGGTGACCGTGGGCCCGACAGTAGTTACCGAATCCGAATTAATGCAGCAAATCCGTTTGATCGCGGTGCAGAACGGGCAACCGCCGGATCTCAGCAAGACGAACATGCGGCTGGTGGCGGGGAAGATGGTGGAGCAGATCCTGATCCGGAGGGAGATTCAGGCGAACAGATACATGTCGCTGGAAGCTTCTAATCCTGAGCCGTTGATGGAGGGCATCCGGAAACGGTACGCGGACGCGGCGGCGTATCAGGCGGCGCTGACCGAATACGGGATCACCGAGGACGAGCTGAAGAAGCAACTGCAATGGCAGATGACGTTGCTGGCGTTTGTCGATGTGCGCTTCCGGCCGGGAGTGCAAGTGCCGGAAGCCGATATTCACGAGTATTTCGAGAAGCAGTATATTCCGGAATGGAAGAAGACGCACACCGGCACGCCGCCGGGGTTTGAAGAGAGCAAGGCCGAGGTGGAGAATTCGATAACCGCGGACATTGCCGACCACGCGCTGGACCGGTGGCTAGGGCAGACGCGGACTCAAACGCAGATCCTGTTCCGGAGAGAGGTATTCCAATGAATCGTCCAGCGAGGATCACACTGAAGATCGCCGGCGCGCTGCTGGCGTTGTTCGGGATCGCGGCGCTTGCGGTACTGGCGATTCTCCCCAGCGAATGGCTGGAAGCAAAAGTTCGAGACCGCATCGTATACGAGGTAGAGCGCGTGAGCGGCGGCCGGGTGGAGATTGGCCGATTTCACTTCGACTGGAAGACGTTAACGGCTGAAGTGGCTCCGTTCGTTCTGCATGGCAGGGAGCCTGCCGGAGAGGCACCGCTGGTTCAGGCCGACTCTGTGCGGGTTGGACTGAAGATCATTTCGCTGATGGAGAAGCGCGTCGATCTCGCTTCGGCGACTGTGCTGCGGCCGAAGGTCAACATTCTGGTGGATGCAAACGGGCGGCTGAATCTGCCGGAACCGAAGTTGCCGCGCTCCGGCAAGACCGATCCGATTCAATTGATCCTCAGTCTGAGGATCAAGCGATTGACTGTGGAGCAGGGGCTTGTTCATTTCGGCAACCAGAGTATTCCGCTGGACATCCGGGGCGAGAACATACATACGGATTTGAGCTACGACACGACGGGGCCGCGCTACTACGGCGCACTCGCGATGGATGATCTGCGCATCGAGTCGGCCAAGCGAATCGCGCTTGGGTTTCACATGGAAAGCAAGATCGTGCTGGAGAAGTCGCGGGTGCATTTCGAGAGTGGCCGGCTCAGCATGCCGAAATCCATAGTGGACTTCAGCGGGGAGATCGATAACCTGCGGGATCCGCGCATTGCGATTGATGTGAAGGCGGAAGGGGAACTGGCCGAACTGGCCAAGCCGCTCGATATCACCGAACCGAAAAGTGGACATGTGACGTTTGCCGGGAAGCTCACTTATACAGCCGCGGACAGCCTGCTGGTGGCGGGCAATGTGATTGGCAAGGGGCTGGTGATCGATGAGAACGGAATCCGGATCAGCGGCATTGGAGTGAAGTCCGCAGTGCAATTGCGGTTGCACGAAGTGGTGCTACGGAGCACCGAGGTGACTGCGCTTGGCGGTAAGTTTACCGGGCAGGCGGAGTTGAAGGACTTCCGCAAATACTCGGCCAAGGGCACGGTGGCGGGCATCTCGGTACAGGAAGTGAGCCGCACGGCTGGAGTGAAAGGCGTGGCATGGAACGGGCTAGCCTCGGGACCGGTGGAGGTAGCGGGATCGTTCGTCCGGGGGGCTCGCGATTTCAAGGGTTCCGGGCAGTTTGACGTAGTTCCGGCTGATGGCGGCATTCCGATCTCGGGCCATGTGGACGCGGTCTACGATCGGCAGGCGCAGCGATTGGACCTGGGACAGTCCTACCTCAAGACGGCAGCGACGGCGTTGAACTTCGCCGGGACACTGGGCGAGCATCTGGCGGTAAGGCTGGAATCGCGAGACTTGAACGATCTGTTGCCGGCTCTGGCGATGACATCGGAGAAGGCTCCGCAGACGCTGCCGTTGCAATTGAACGCCGGCGGCAATGCCTCGTTCGAGGGTTCGGTGGACGGAAAGTTGGATGCGGCCGAGATCAGTGGAAATGCGGTTCTGAACAAGTTCAGCACCCAGGGGCAGAGCTTCGAGACGCTGACCGCCAACGTGGCGGCGAATCCGAGTGGTCTGCGGGTCCGGACTTTCGTTTTGACCCAGGATGCGCTCGCGCTGGATGGATCAGTGAATGTTGGTCTTCAGAACTGGAAGCTGGTGGATGCGAGTGCTCTCTCCGGGACTATGCGGCTGCGGGGCGCGCGGATTGAAAAGCTGCTGGCGGATGCAGGCCAGAAAGTTCCGGTGACCGGAGTGCTGTCCGGATCGATCACGGTACACGGCACGTACGGGTCGCCGCAGGCTGTGATGCAAGCGCTGGTGGACAAGCCAACCGCG